>NZ_CP032707.1:2792500-3002429 GCF_003627995.1 Brevundimonas naejangsanensis
GCCCACCGGCGCGCCCAGCTTACGCTGGACGATGGCCGCCGTGGCCGGGAAGGTCTGGTCCGGCGTGGTGGTGGCGACGATGATCAGATCGACGTCCGCCGCCGTCTTGCCCGCATCGGCCAGGGCGCGTTCGGCGGCCTTCACCGCCAGGTCGCTGGTCGGCTCGTCGTCGCGGGCCTTGTGGCGCTGGCGGATGCCGGTGCGCTCGATGATCCATTCGTCGGAGGTGTCGACGATCTTGGCCAGATCCTCGTTGGTCACGACCTGCTCGGGCAGGAACGACCCCACTCCGGTGACGACGCTACGAATGACGCTCACTTTTGGGTTTCTCCCATGACGGCGGGCGCAGGCTCATCCATGGCGGCCGCCAGACGCGCGAAATTGGCGCTGACCTTGGTCAGATAGTCACTGCGGGCCAGTTCGACAGCCACGCGGATGGCGTTTCCATAACCCTCGGCCGTGGCGCCGCCGTGGCTTTTCACGACAATTCCGTTCAGGCCCAGCAAGGGTCCGCCGTTGACGCTGCTCGGATCGATCCGGCGCGCCATCTTCTTGAGGGCCGGCATGGCGATCAATGCGCCCAGCTTGGCGAGCGGGCCGGAGGTCAGCGCCTCCTTCAGCAGGCCGGAGATGAAACGGGCCGTGCCCTCGGCCGTCTTCAGGGCGATGTTGCCGGTGAAGCCGTCGGTCACCACCACGTCCACCGTCCCGGCGGCGATGTCATGCCCCTCGACGAAGCCGGTATAATTCACGGGCACGGCGTCGGTGCGCAGCACGGCGTGGGCCTCGCGCACCTCTTCATGGCCCTTCATGTCTTCGGAGCCGACGTTCAGCAGGCCGACCGTCGGCCGCTCCACGCCATACACGGCGGATTGGAAGGCCTCGCCCATGATGGCGAACTCGACCAGTTGGCGCGCGTCGCTGCCGATATTGGCGCCGACGTCCAGAACGGCCGTG
This sequence comes from Brevundimonas naejangsanensis, assembly GCF_003627995.1. Classification (NCBI taxonomy): domain Bacteria; kingdom Pseudomonadati; phylum Pseudomonadota; class Alphaproteobacteria; order Caulobacterales; family Caulobacteraceae; genus Brevundimonas; species Brevundimonas naejangsanensis. Next base: position 2,793,458 of record NZ_CP032707.1, read on the forward strand.
AAGCCGCGCTTGGTGGGCCAACTGGCGACGATGGCCGGGCGCTCCAGCCCGTCGACGGCCATGCGCAGGATCAGTTTCGAGATCGCCATCAGGGCGCCGGTGTTGCCCGCCGAGACGGCGGCCTGGGCCTCGCCCGCCTTCACCGCCTCGATCGCGTTCCACAGGCTGGAGCCCTTGCCCCGGCGCATGGCCTGGGCGGGCTTTTCGTCCATGGCGACGACCTTGTCCGTGTGACGGACCTGGCAGACATCATCCGACAGTCCGCAGCGCGCCATCTCGGCGCGGATCGCGGCCTCGTCGCCGTGCAGCAGGAAACGGACCCCGTCGCCGCCATAGCGCGAGAAATAAGCCTTCACGCCGCCGACCACGACGGAGGGACCGTGGTCCCCGCCCATGGCGTCGAGCGAGATCAGTGTGGATGATGCCAAGTGGAAATCGACTCCGTCGCCGTCTTGTCGCGGCGCTTCATGTTAAGGCGGGCGGACGAAAATGTCGCACCCCGTGGATGCAACCGGGGCGCCCTTAGGTCAACTCTTGTCCGAGCCGTCCGGCTTCAGCGCCCGCAGCACGCCGAAAGGCGAGATCTCGCCGGGCTCGGGCGGCTGCTCGAACACCGCGCCTTCCTTGCGGGGATAGGGGTCCAGGCACAGGGCCAACTGCTCCACGGCGTACTGGCCCAGGTCGATCTGGCCGTTCTCCACCACGTCGGGCGAATCATCGTCCAGCTCCAGGTCGATCTCGCCCTCTTCCAACGGGGGCGTGTCCGAGGCCTCGACCAGATTGATCTCGAAGCGTTCGTCGACATGGACCGGCAAGGGCTCCAGCGTCAGAACGCAGGACTGGACCGCATCGGCTGCGACGCGGCCGGTCAGCCGCCAGCCCGACACCGTCGCCGTGACCTCCAGGTCCGCCTCGAATCGATCCAGCGACTTCAGGTTCAGCGCCCGGGCGATGCGGACGCGCGCCTCGGCGTCCGGCTCCAGATGCCGGGAAAGGCCCGCTCCGATCTGGTGCAGGCGGACGGGGTCGCTGAAAGGCAGGGTGGGAATCGTCATGCGATGATCATGGCCCAGTCCGGCGCCTTTTCCACGGCGGAAGTCGCCTGGCGCGACAGCCGGTCATGCGATTCCAACGCGTAACGGGTCAGTTCGGCCCCGTCGGCGGGGTTTTCGCTCTCGAACACGTTGCGCGCGATCGAGGCCTGGAAGCCCGCGTGGTCGCCTTCGCGCAGCGCCTTCTCATAGGCGCTCATGCGGCCATAGAGCGCCTCGCCCAGCTTACGCATCTTCTTGCCGACCGAAACGTCGCCGACGCCCAGTTCACGCAGCACATTGTCCAGCGCCGAGACATAGGCGTCAAACACCTTCTGAGCCAGGTCGGCGCCGCGCTCGCCATCGGCCTTCATCCGCACGAACAGCAGCAGGACATGCAGGGTGTACAGTTCGAAGCGCGCGTCGATTCGGTCGGCCACGCCCAGGCGGGCGTAGAAATCGGGCTGGCGCGCCTGTTCGACCGCCAGGGCGTAAAGGCCCTGCGCATGCCGCTCTTGCGTCTGTCGTCTGAAGAGTGTCTTGAACATAGGATTTCACGGCCCCTTTTCCGCCGCGCCGTTGCACTAGGACGCAGCGACGGTTAGGTCAAAGACCTTGTTCCTAGAGGCCCATCGCCGATGCCCCGTTTTACGTCGCTCATCATCGCCGCCTCGCTCGCCGCCGCCGCGGGCGCCTGCGCCCCGGTCGTCGCCACCCAGGGGTTCCAGGCGGTGGACGCCAAGCCCCAGGATATCGAGGCCGGCGTCGACACCCGCGAGACCGTGCTGGCCAAGCTGGGCACGCCCTCGACGACCTCGACCTTCGAGACCGACAGCGTCTGGTACTACCTGACCCAGACGACGCAGCGCTACACCTATAACAAGCCCCAAGTGTCGCAGCGCTCGGTCACCGAGATCACCTTCGGCGAAGGCGGCGACAAGGTCGCCAGCGTGCGCACCCTGGGCCTGGAAGACGGCCGTCAGATCGCCATGGAGCGGCGCGAGACGCCGACCCGCGGCCGCCAGCTGACCATCCTCGAACAGCTGCTCGGCAACGTCGGCCGCGGCCAGCTGCCGCGCACCGAGGACGAAGTCCCCGGCCAGCGCCGCCCGGACTAAGGGCCCCTTTCGTCAGACTGCGGCGCCCCTCAAGCCGCGAACGACCGCGTCGCGCGCACAGGGTCCCAAAAGATAACGCCCCGGAGATCGCTCTCCGGGGCGTCTTTAGTTTCAGCGAAGCGTCCTTAGACGATCTTGCCGCTCGCCAGCACCGCCAGCAGCAGAAGCGCCACGATGTTGGTGATCTTGATCATGGGGTTCACCGCCGGACCCGAGGTGTCCTTGTAGGGATCGCCCACAGTGTCGCCGGTGACGGCGGCCTTGTGCGCTTCCGAGCCCTTACCGTGAACCACGCCGTTTTTGTCAGTGAAGCCTTCTTCGATCAGCTTCTTGGCGTTGTCCCAGGCGCCGCCGCCCGACGTCATGGAGATGGCGACGAACAGGCCCGTCACGATCACCCCCATCAGCATGGCCCCCAGCGCAGCGAAGGCGTTGGCCTTGTCCGGCTGGATGAACAGGATGACGACGAACAGGACGATCGGCGAGAGCACCGGCAGCAGCGACGGCACGATCATCTCGCGAATGGCCGCGCTGGTCAGGATGTCCACGGCCCGGCCGTATTCCGGCTTGGTCTGGAACGTCATGATGCCCGGGTTCTCGCGGAACTGACGACGCACCTCGGCCACGACGGCCTCGGCCGCGCGCCCAACCGCCGTCATCGCCAGCCCGCCGAACAGGAAGGGCAGAAGCCCCCCGAACAGCAGGCCGATCACGACATAAGGGTTGGACAGGTCAAAGGCGACCACGCCCAGTCCGTGGAAGAAGCTGCCCGGCTGCGCCTCGGCCGCGAAGAACTTGAGGTCCTCCACATAGGCCGCGAACAGCACCAGCGCCCCCAGGCCCGCCGAACCGATGGCGTAGCCCTTGGTCACGGCCTTGGTGGTGTTGCCCACCGCGTCCAGGGCGTCGGTTGAGACCCGGACTTCCGGCGGCAGACCCGCCATCTCGGCGATGCCGCCCGCGTTGTCGGTGACCGGACCGAAGGCGTCCAGCGCCACGATCATCCCCGCCACGCCCAGCATGGTCGTGGTGGCGATGGCGATGCCGAACAGGCCCGCCAGTTGGAAGGCTGCGACGATGCCCACGATGATGGTCAGCGCAGGCAGGGCCGTGGACTCCAGGGAGACAGCCAGGCCCTGGATCACATTGGTGCCGTGCCCCGAGACGGAGGCGTTGGCCACTGACTTCACCGGACGGAAGCCCGTGCCAGTGTAGTACTCGGTGATCACCACGATGGCCGCCGTGACCAGCAGGCCGACGACGCCCGACCAGAACAGGTTCATCGGCTGGATCAGCAGGCCGCCCGAGGTTTCGACCGCGCCGGGCAGCATGGAGCGGATCACCCACCAGACCGCCACGACCGAGAGGAGTCCGGTCACGACCAGCCCCTGGTACAGGGCGCCCATGATGTTGCCCCCCTTGCCCAGGCGGACAAAGAAGCTTCCGACGATCGAGGTCACGATGCAGACGCCGCAGATGGCCAGCGGCAGCAGCATCATCACGTCGACATAGGGCTGGTTGCGGAAGAAGATCGCCGCCAGAACCATGGTCGCCACGGTCGTGACGGCATACGTCTCGAACAGGTCGGCGGCCATGCCCGCACAGTCGCCGACGTTGTCGCCCACATTGTCCGCGATGGTGGCGGCGTTGCGGGGATCATCCTCTGGAATGCCGGCTTCGACCTTGCCCACCATGTCACCGCCCACGTCGGCCCCCTTGGTGAAGATGCCGCCGCCCAGTCGCGCGAAGATGGAGATCAGCGAGGCGCCGAAGCCCAGCGCCACCAGGCCGTCGACCACGGCGCGGCTGGTGCTTTCAAAGCCCATGCCCTGGGTCATGAAGGCGTAGTAGCCCGACACGCCCAGCAAGGCCCCACCCGCCACGAACATGCCCGTGATGGCCCCCGAGCGGAAGGCCAGGTCCAGTCCCTTGGACAGGCTCTGCGACGCCGCCTGGGCGGTGCGCACATTGGCCCGCACGGAGATCAGCATCCCCGCGAAGCCGGCCGCGCCCGACAGGACGGCGCCGATCAGGAAGCCGAGCGCCGCCCATGGCCCGATAAGAAAAAAGGCCGCGACCAAGATCACGACCCCGACAATGCCAATCGTTGTGTACTGACGCTTCAGATAAGCGGAGGCGCCTTCCTGGATCGCCGCGGCGATCTCACGCATCCGTTCACTACCACTGTCGGCCTTCATCAAGGCAGCGGTCTGGACGGCGCCGTAAAGCACCCCCAGCGCGCCGGCCGCGATGACCAGCCAAAGATATGACGTCATGGCGTTTCCAAGCCCTATGCAACTAAGCGCGCGGTTCCATGGGCATTGCTACGGGCGATTTTCGCCTCTCGGCCGCCTTCCGGTCCCCCCGTGCGCGTACAGACGCGAATTCACGCCCCTCGGGAATTGCGGCTAAATCGTGCCAAATGCGGCGGCGTGGCGCAACAGCGCTCTTTGGACCCCTACGCGCCCCGGACTCCAGCCCTGCGGCGCGCCGCCTGGCTGGCGATCTCGACCCGCGTCACCGCGCCAGGACCGATCAGCCGCGCGGCCGAGCGAATCAGGCTGGCGCTCAGCGCCGCCTCATCCAGGCGGGTCCAGTCGTCCTTGAGTACGAAGGGCGTGGCGTGCCCGGCGCGCACCAGAGCGTCGCGCAGATGGGGCTCCTTGGCGCGCACCGCCTCGGGCGACTGCCCGGGTCCCAGGTGCAGCTTCAGGGCGATGAAGACGTAGTTGCGGACCCGGCCGTCGACGATCACGGGCAGGCCCACCCCCGTCAGGTCGACGACCGCCGGCCCCGGATCGGCCGCCGGCTCGCTGGCGCGCGCGACGCCCGCCGCGCCCCCAGCGGTCAAAAGGGCGAATGCGGTCTGGAGGAACCTGCGGCGTTGCATTCGACGAACATCGCTCCTGCGCGTTAGCAATCCGTTGCGTCTAGCGCGTCTTCAACGCCCGCAACCGCTGCGCCTAGTCGTGCGTCCAGCCGGTGCGAGTCGGGGTGATCTCCTGGCCGTGATAGCGCACCGACAGGCCCTGCCCGGCCGTCACGCGCCCGACCCGCGTCAGGCGCAGATGGCGTCGCTCCGCCTCGCGGCGCAGGGCGTTCTCGGCGCCCGCCGGGGCGGTCAGCAGGATTTCGTAGTCGTCCCCGCCGGAGGCCAGAAGCTCCAGCGCCGCCTGGGGATCGACCCTCCCGTCGAACCAGGCCTGAGCGGCCGCCGACATGGGCAGGACCTCCAGGTCGATTTCGATGCCCACGCCGCTGGCCTCGGCGATGTGGCCCGCGTCGGCCAGAAGGCCGTCGGAGACGTCGGCGCTGGCGGTGGCCAGGCCCAGGACCACGGGGGCGAACTCCACGCGCGGCATGGGGGTGCGATAGGCGGCCTCCAGCGCATCGCGACGCTCGGGCTCCAGCGTCAGGGTCGCCTGGGCGGCCTGCAGCCCCAGCCAGCCGTCGCCGATCGTGCCGGTGACAAACAGCAGGTCGCCCGGCCGCGCCCCGGCCCGGCTGACGGCGGCGCCCGACGGCGCCCAGCCCATCATGGTGGCCGAGAAGCTGGCCGGTCCCGGCGTCTTCACCGTGTCACCGCCCAGCAGGGAAATGTCGAAGATGGCCTGGTCGCGCCTCAGGCCGGAGACGAAGGCCTCGCGCTCGGGCCAGCCGCAGCGCTCGGACCAGTGGCAGGCCAGGAGGTAGCCGAACGGTTCGGCCCCCTTTGCGGCCAGATCGGACAGGTTCACCCGCAGCAGCTTCTGAGCCACCGTGTCCAGCGGATCGTCGGGCAGGAAGTGGACGCCCTCGACGATGGCGTCCTTGGTCAGCACTAGGTCGTGCCCCGGACGCGAGGGCAGCACGGCCACGTCGTCGGCCAGCCCCCTCGCCCATTCCGGGTGGGCCAGCGGCTTCAGCAGCCGCTGGATGGTCTCGAATTCGCCGGCGACGTCAATCGCGGGCATCGCGCGCCACGCCGTCAAGCGCCGCGTTCACGAACTTCGCCTCCGCGTCGTCGAAGAAGGCCTTGGCCAGTTCGACGTATTCGTCGATGACGATCTCGCGCGGGACCTCGGGCTTGTGCAGCAGCTCCCACGCGCCGCAGCGCAGCAGGGCGCGCAGGGTCGCGTCGAGACGCTCCAGACGCCAGTTGGACGCCAGACGGGCCTTGATGGCCTCATCGACGCCGCGCTGATGCTCGACCACGCCGTGGACCGTGTCCGAGAACCAGTCCTCGTCGGCCTCGGCCAGGGGCTGGCCCTCGATGTCGGCGTCGAAACGGAAGTTGCGGAACTCGCTGACCACGGTCTCCACACCCTCCCCCGCCAGTTCCATCTGGTACAGGGCCTGGACGGCGGCCAGACGCGCGACCGTGCGGGCCCGGCGCTGGCGCGACGACAGCTGGGGCTCGGCGCGGGCCTTCTCGGCCTCGGCCAGTTGCGCCATCACCTCGGCGACGGTGGCGGGGGCGGTCTTCGGGGCTTCGCTCACGAGGCCAGTCCTCCGCGCAGACGCTTGCGCAATTCGATCAGGTCCAGGCAGGCGCGCGCGGCGCCGCCGCCCTTGTCGCCTTCGCTGATGCGGGCGCGGGCCCAGGCCTGATCCTCGTCCTCGGTCGTCAGGATGCCGTTGCCGATGGCCAGACCCTTGAGGCCCAGCTGGGTGATGCCGGCGGCCGACTGATCCGAGACGATCTCGAAGTGATAGGTCTCGCCGCGGATCACGCAGCCCAGGGCGACATAGCCGTCATAGCGCGGCGCGGTCGGATAGCGGCCGGCTTCCTCGGCCATGGCGATGGCCGTGGGCACCTCCAGGGCGCCGGGCACGGTCACGACGTCGAACTGGACGCCCTGCGCGCGCAAGGTGTCCTTCGCCCCTTCCAGAAGGGCGTCGGCCAGTTCGTCATAAAAGCGCGCCTCGACGATGAGGACGCGGGTGGGATCGTTCAGGATTGGTCTTCTCCGTCCATGTCGCGCCAGCCCACGATACGCAGGCCGTAGCCTTCCAGCGCCGTCGGATTGGGACGAGTCGAACTCATGATGATCATGTCGCGGACGCCGAGATCCAGCAGGATCTGGGCGCCGACGCCATAGGCCTTGATCGCGCGATCAGCAGCGGCGGGCTTGTCGCCCCCGACCAGCCGCTCGGACAGCCGGTGCAGGCCGGGATCGCGCAGGAAGACGGCCACGCCGGGGCCGTCGTTGCTGCTCAGCGCCTTGAGGGCGCGAGGGATGTAGTCCTGGCGGGCCTCGACGTGGCCCAGCAGGTCGGCGGCGAAGTCGATCTGGTGCATGCGCACCACGGTCGGCTTGGCCGGGTCGATGTCGCCATGGACCAGGGCGATGTGCTCGGCGCCCTCAATGGTGTTCTTATAGACGATCATGCGGAACGGCCCGCCGTGGACGCTCTCGAACGGCGTGTCCAGCACGCGCTCGACGAAGCGCTCGGTGCGGCGGCGATAGGCGATCAGGTCGGCGATGGTGCCGATCTTCAGCCCGTGCAGCTGGGCGAAGGCGATCAGGTCGGGCATCCGCGCCATCGTCCCGTCGTCCTTGATGATCTCGCAGATCACCCCGGCCGGGGTCAGGCCGGCCATGCGGCTGATGTCCACGGCCGCCTCGGTATGGCCGGTGCGGACCAGGACGCCGCCGTCGCGCGCGACCAGGGGGAAGATGTGGCCCGGCGAGACGATGTCGTCCGGCCCCTTGGTCGGGTCGGCCGCCACCTGGACCGTGCGGGCGCGGTCGGCGGCGCTGATGCCGGTCGTCACGCCTTCCTTGGCCTCGATCGAGATGGTGAAGGCCGTGCCCATGCTCTCGCGGTTTTCGGCGGCCATCGGCGGCAGGCGCAGCTGCTTGGCCCGCTCGGCCGTCATGGCCAGGCAGACCAGGCCCCGCGCGTGCTTGATCATGAAGTTGATCTGATCCGGCGTCGCGAACTGGGCCGGAATGATGATGTCGCCCTCGTTCTCGCGATCCTCGGCGTCGACCAGGATGTAGGGCCGCCCGTTGCGGGCGTCCTCGATGATGTCCTCGATCGGGCTGATGGGGCTGTCGTTCATATTGGCTGCCAGTTGCATCACGCCGTCTCCTGCCACCGCGCGAGATAACGCGCCAGCATGTCGATCTCCAGATTGACCTTCTCGCCGACCATCAGGCCGCCGAGGGTCGTCGCATCCCACGTGTGCGGAATGATGTTCACGTCGAAGCGGCGGTCTTGCACCCCATTCACCGTCAGGGAAACCCCATCGACGGTGATTGAGCCCTTCGGGGCGATGAATCTGTGCAGAGGCGCCGGCGCCTCGATGACGATGCGGCGCGATCCGCCCTCGGGCGTGACGGAGATCACCTCGCCCAGGCCGTCGACGTGACCCGAGACGATGTGGCCGCCCAGTTCGTCGCCCAGCTTGGCCGCGCGCTCCAGATTGACGCGAGCGCCCTCGGCCCAGTCGCCCAGTTTCGTCTTCGACAGGGTCTCGCCCGAGACCTCAACCGCGAACCAGCCCTCGCCCTTCTCCGTCACGGTCAGGCAGCAGCCCGCGTGGCTGATCGAGGCGCCCAGGTCGATGCTGGCCGTGTCCCACACGGTCTCGATCTCATAGCGACGATCGCGGTCGGTTTGGCGGACGCTGCGGACGCGGCCGATGTCGGTGACGATGCCGGTGAACATGAAAGCTCCGGTCCCTTCGGACCCAAAAAACAGAGTCTAATTAGTCTAATTCGTCTGAAATCGACCGAGAGGACGTCACGCTCGCGCGTAGCGTTCCCATAGGTCGTCTCCGACGGGCTCGACGCCCAGACGACGGAACTTGGGGGCGTCGGCCAGCTTTGCAAGCGCCAGCGACGCGACGCAGGGCCTGCCCTCCCCGCCCAGCAGGATCGGGGCGCGGAACCATTCGATGGCGTCCACCGCGCCCGCCTGGATGAAGGAGGCGACGACGCGGCCCCCGCCCTCGATCAGGACGGAGCGGATGTCGCGGGCCGAGAGGGCGTCGAGGACGGCGGCGATGGCGGGGCGGCCGTCGGCGGCAGCGACGCTCACGACCTCGGCCTGACCGATGGGGCGCGGCGCGGCGGTCGTCAGGATGAGGGTGTTGCCGCTGGCGACCTTGGCCGTCGCGGGGGTGCGAAGACGGCTGTCCAGCACGACACGCAGCGGATTCCTTCTCCCCTCGTGGGAGAAGGTGGGCGGCGGAGCCGCTCGGATGAGGGGACGCCGGATGCGTCCTCGACGTCCAGTGATGCGTGCGCTGAACCCGCCCCCTCATCCGTCATGCTCCGCACGACACCTTCTCCCACGAGGGGAGAAGGAAGACGGACGGTCAGCTCCGGATCATCGGCCAGCACCGTCTCGACGCCGACCAGAATGGCGTCATGCGTCGCGCGCAGGCGGTGGCCCTGCTGGCGCGCCTCGGGGCCGGTGATCCACTGGCTTTCGCCCGTGGCCGTGGCGATGCGGCCGTCGAGCGACGTGGCCAGCTTCAGGGTGACGCGCGGACGCATCAGTCCTGACCGGACTTGGTCTCGTCGAAGCCCTCGTCGCCCAGGAACTTGGCGAAGTCGTCCGTGTGGCGGAAATCCTTGTAGACCGAGGCGTAGCGGACGTAGGCGACCTCATCGACCGACTTCAGCGCCTTCATGATGAAGTCGCCCACGATGCTGGACGGGATCTCGGTCTCGCCCAGGCTTTCCAGCTGGCGCACGATGCGGCTGACCAGTTGCTCGACCTGCTCGGGCTGCACCGGGCGCTTGCGCAGGGCGATGCCTAGGGAGCGTTCCAGCTTGTCCCGGTCGAAGGGGGTGCGGCGGCCGTTGCGCTTCAGAATCATCAGCTCGCGCAGCTGCACCCGCTCGAAGGTGGTGAAGCGCCCCCCGCACTGCGGGCACGACCGACGGCGCCGGATGGCCGCGCCGTCGTCAGACGGGCGGCTGTCCTTCACCTGGGTGTCGGCGTTTCCGCAGAAGGGGCACTTCATCCGGTCGGTCCCTTAGCGATAGATCGGGAAGCGCGCGGTCAGCTCGCGCACCTGGGCGGCGACGCCCGCGACGACGGCCGGATCGGCTTCATCGCCGCCATTCATCGAGGAGACGACGTCGGCGATCCAGTGGCCGATCTGCTTGAACTCTTCCTCGCCGAAGCCGCGCGTGGTGCCGGCCGGGGTGCCCAGGCGGACGCCCGAGGTGACGGTGAAGGGCGCGGTGTCGAACGGCACGCCGTTCTTGTTGCAGGTCATCAGGGCCTTCTCGAGCTCATGCTCGGTGGCCTTGCCGGTCACGCCCTTGGGACGCAGGTCGACCAGCATCAGGTGGCTGTCGGTGCCGCCCGAGACGATGGCTAGGCCGCGCTCGACCAGAACGGCCGCCAGGGCCTGGGCGTTCTTGACGACCTGCTGGGCGTAGAGCTTGAACTCGGGCTTCAGCGCCTCGCCGAAGGCCACGGCCTTGGCGGCGATGACGTGCTCCAGCGGGCCGCCCTGCAGGCCGGGGAAGACGGCCGAGTTGATCTTCTTGCCCAGGTCCAGGTCGTTGGACAGGATCATGCCGCCGCGCGGGCCGCGCAGGGTCTTGTGCGTCGTGGTGGTGACGACGTGGGCGTGCGGGATCGGGTCGGGATAGACGCCACCGGCGATCAGGCCGGCGTAGTGGGCCATGTCGACCATCAGATAGGCGCCGACCGAGTCCGCGATCTCGCGGAAGCGCTTGAAGTCGATGTGACGCGAATAGGCCGAGGCGCCGGCCAGGATCAGCTTGGGCTTCTCCTTCTGGGCCATTTCGGCGACGTGGTCATAGTCGATCAGATGGGTGTCTTCGTGGACCTTGTAGGTCACGGGGCGGAACCACTTGCCCGACTGGTTGGCGGGCGAACCGTGGGTCAGGTGGCCGCCGCAGGCCAGGTCCATGCCCAGGAAGGTGTCGCCGGGCTGCAGCAGGGAGAAGAAGACGGCCTGGTTGGCCTGGGCGCCCGAGTGAGGCTGGACGTTGGCGAAGGCGGCGCCGAACAGCTCCTTGGCGCGCTCGCGGGCCAGGTCTTCGGTGATGTCGACGAATTCGCAGCCGCCGTAGTAGCGGCGGCCCGGATAGCCCTCGGCGTATTTGTTGGTCAGGACCGAGCCCTGCGCGTCCAGCACCGCCTGGGAGACGATGTTCTCGGAGGCGATCAGCTCGATCTGCTCCTTCTGGCGGCCAAGCTCGCCCTGGATGCCCTTGAAGATCGCCGGATCAGCGTCGGCGAGGCTCTTGGAGAAATACGAGTCGTGGGTGAAGGCGGTCACTGGCAGGCATCCCGAAGGCTGAAGGCGGAAACGGCGCTCCCTTCTAGGCCGCGCCGCCCGACACCACAACATCTAGGGGGTCTTCCCGTCCATGCTCCCCTACCCGCTCATACCGGCGAAGGCCGGGATCCAGATGCAAGAACCAACGGCTCGTCGTTGAAACGCGGAGCGTCGCCCGAATTACTCAAGGACGAGTCATACGATCTGGATCCCGGCCTTCGCCGGGACGAGCGACAGGGAGAGGGTCAGTTCAGCGCTGTGACAACGCCCGCTTCAGCTTGGCGATCGCCACGCGTTCGACGGCGCGCGGCTCAGCGGCCGGGCCGATGGCGGAGACCTCGACGCCGGTCGCCGCGTGGACGGCCGAGCATTTCACATAGGGGCCGTTGCGGACGAACTCGACGATGACTTCGCCCAATTCTGGGCCCAGGTCGGGATCAGCCGTCACGCCGCAACCGGACGCCGCGCCACGTTGCAATGCGACCAGAGCTTGTCCATCGCGTCGACCAGCTTGTCGATCATGCCGTCGTCATGATCCGGCGACGGGGTGAAGCGCAGGCGCTCGGTCCCCTTGGGCACGGTCGGATAATTGATCGGCTGGACGTAGATGCCGAAGTCTTCCAGCAGCATGTCCGAGATCAGCTTGCAGTGCACCGGATTGCCGACGTGGACCGGGACGATGTGGCTGACGCTGGGCAGGACGGGGATGCCCGCCTCAGCCAGGCGGCGCTTCAGGGTGGCGGCGCGCTCCTGATGAGCGGCGCGCAGCTCCGGGTGAGCCTTGAGGTGGCGGACGGAGGCCAGAGCGCCGGCGGTCAGGGCCGGCGGCAGGCTGGTGGTGAAGATGAAGCCCGAGGCCCAGCTGCGCACGGCGTCCACGATCACCGCGTCGGCGGCGATGTAGCCGCCCATGACGCCGATGGCCTTGCCCAAGGTGCATTCCACGATGTCGATGCCGCCCAGGACGCCGTCACGCTCGGCCACGCCGGCGCCGGTCGCGCCGTACAGGCCCACGGCGTGGACCTCGTCCAGATAGGTCAGGGCGCCGTACTTCCTGGCCAGGGCGATGGTGCCCGCCAGGTCGGCGATGTCGCCGTCCATCGAATAGACGCTCTCGAAGGCGATCAGCTTGGGCGCGTCGGCGGGCGCGGCGGCCAGCAGTTCTTCGAGGTGTTCGAGGTCGTTGTGGCGGAAGATGTGGCGTTCGCCGCCGCCGTTGCGGATGCCCGCGATCATGGAGGCGTGGTTCAGCGCGTCGGAGAAGATGATCAGCCCCGGCAGGATCTTCTGCAGGGTCGACAGGGTCGCCTCATTGGCCACATAGCCCGAGGTGAACAGCAGGGCAGCTTCCTTCTGGTGCCAGCTGGCCAGTTCGGCCTCCAGGTCCACCGCCGAGCGCGTGGTGCCCGAGATGTTGCGCGTGCCGCCGGCGCCGGCGCCGGTCTCGCCGACCTCGACCTGCATGGCCTCGATCACCGCCGGATGCTGGCCCATGCCCAGGTAGTCGTTGGAGCACCAGACGACGACCTCCTGCTCGGAGCCGTCGGCGCGGCGCCGCACCGCCTTCGGAAACTGGCCGCGAACGCGCTTCAGATCGGCGAAGACACGATAACGGCCTTCACTGCGGACCTGATCCACAGAGTTCTGAAAGGCGGACTTATAGTCGAACAAGGCGGCGCTTCTTTCGCTCATGCAGCTTTTGCCGCCTAATTGCGCGCGCCGCCCCGTGATGTCCATGTCAGGAGCCGGACAAAACGTCTCAACCCCTTAAATGATAACGGTTCTCAGCTTAGTGACCCGCGGTCGTCGGCCCTGCGGGACCTCCCGATCCGACGCGGGCTTCTCCTCCCCATGCAATGGGGAGGTGGATCGGACGCGACGGAGGGGCCGCTTGGTTCCGCTGACGGAAGCCCCTCCACCGCGTAGCCTGTCCTCGGGCTTGCCGAAGGCAAGACCCGGGGGCGGTCCCCCTCCCCACAAAGTGGGGAGGAAAGCCTTGGGTCAGTTCAGCGTATCGATCCGCCCGCGCAGCATCTGCACCATGGCCGAGAAATCCTTGCCGCCATAGCCGAGGCCGTTGAACAGGGCGTAGAGGGCCTCGGCCTGGGCGCCCAGCGGGGTCGTGGCGCCGGCCTTGGCGGCGGCGTCCTGGGCCAGCTTGAGGTCCTTCAGCATCATGGCGGAGGCGAAGCCGCCGTCGTAGTCGCGATTCGAGGGAGCCGTCGGCACCGGGCCGGCCCAGGGATAGTAGCTGGTCACGCTCCAGCACTGGCCCGAGGACTTCGACGCGATCTCGAAGAAGCGCTCCGGCTCCAGGCCCAGCTTCTCGGCCAGGGCGATGGCCTCGCACGTGCCGATCATCGAAATGCCGAGCAGCATGTTGTTGCAGATCTTGGCCGCCTGCCCCGCGCCGTGGTCGCCCGCGCGGATGGTGATGCGGCTCATCGGCTCCAGCGCCGGTTCGACGCGGGCGAAGTCGGCCTCGTCGCAGCCGACCATGAAGGCCAGGGTCCCGGCGTCGGCGGCCGCCGTGCCGCCCGAGACGGGGGCGTCGGCGAAGGCGTAGCCCGCCTCCTTGGCCAGACCGGCGACCTTGCGCGCCGTCTCGACGTCGATGGTCGAGCAGTCCAGCAGCAGGGCGCTGGACGGCGCGGCGCCGATGATCTGGTCCGAATAGACGCTGAGGACGTGCGGCCCGGCGGGCAGCATGGTGATGACCACCTCGGCGTCCTTGACCGCCTCGGCGACCGAGCCGACGGTGCGGCAGCCAGCTTCGGCGGCGCGCTCCAGGGCGGCGGCCGACAGGTCGAAGGCGGCGACCTCGTGCCCGGCCTTGGCCTGGTTGGCGGCCATGCCGCCGCCCATGTTGCCCAGGCCGATGAAGGCGATGCGAGTCATCTGAACGTTTCCCTTATGGATTTTGGCCGAGCGTTAGCGCCGCCGGCTCCGCTTCGCCAGTCACCAATTCGAGACGCGCGCCTTCTCAACCCGGCTTCCTGAAGCGCAGCATGAATTGGCTGGTGCGTCCGCGAATGGACGGGTCGAAGACATTGGCGGTGCGGGGATCGTCGGTCCGGGCCAGAAGGTCGCTCGAGCCGTCCAGAACGAAGCCCGCCGCCTCGACCTCGCGCCGGACCTGATCCACGTCGATGCGGTGCAGGCTGTCGACGGCCGCCAGGCCCGATTCCGGCTCCGCGTCGTGGTCGATGATCACATAGAGGCCGCCGGGCTTCAGCGCCTCGAAGGCCGCCGCATTGACCCTGGCCGCCGTGTCCTCGGCGAAGGCCTTCAGGTGCAGGTCGTGATAATTCTGGGCGGTGAAGACCAAGTCCAGGTCTTTCGGCCATTCGGGCGCGCCCAGCGGGACGCTGACGGCCTCGACGTTGTCCAGGGCGGCGGCGGCGGCCAACGCCTCGCCGTAGCTGGCCTGGAAGCCGATGAACTCGGCGGGCTGCCAGGCGACGACTTGGCCCTCGGGCCCGACGGCGGCCGAGAACAGGCGCGTGAAATAGCCGCCGCCGATGATCATGTCGGCGATCTTCTGGCCCGGCTGCACCTGGGCGAAGGCCAGGGTGTCGGCGGCGTGGCGCGCCGTGTCGCGCTCCCGATCCTCGGTCGTGCGGATCGGGCTGGCCAGGACGGCCTCATAGGCCTCGGGCGCCGTCTGGGCCGAGGCGACGCCGAGGGGCGCGGCTACGGCCAGCGAGGCGGCGACGGCGAATACGAGGAAGGAACGCATGGGCTACTCCTCCTGTGATGGGCCCCGCTCTCAGCGCGGCTTGCGGAAGCGATAGACAAACTGGTCGGTCCTGCCCCGGATCGCCTCGTCGAAGACGTTCAGGCTGTGGTCGTCGGCCGGGTTGGCGACGGCGGTGCTTTCGCCCTCGAAGACGAAGCCGGCGGCCTCGACCTCGCGACGCAGCTGGGCGCCCTCGATCCGGTGCAGTGTCTCGACGACGCTGTTGGCGGCGCCGGGCGCGGCCTGGTGGTCGATGACGACATAGAGGCCGCCGGGCTTCAACGCCTTGAAGATGTCGGCGTTCATCCTGGCCACGTCCACGCCGAACCGGGGGATGTGGAAGTCGTGGTATTCCTGGCTCATGAAGACCAGATCCAGCGGCTGGTCGAAGCTCATGGCGTCCAGGTCGCCGTTAACGCGGCTGACGTTGGGATAGGCGGCGACCAGGGCGTCGGCGCGCGGATTCTCGCGCTCGGCCGTGCGGTTCGGCACGAAGGCATAGACGTGGCCGCCCTCGCCCACGACGCGCGCGAACAGGCGGGTGAAATAGCCCGCGCCGGGGCGGATGTCGGCGATCTTCTGGCCCGGCTTCACCTCGGCGAAGGCCAGCATCTCAGCGGGGTGGCGCAGCGGGTCGCGCGCGACCTCGTCGGCCGGGCGCAGGCTGTCGGCGACCGCGGCCTGATAGGCGGGCGCGGCGGCGTTTTGCGCCAGGGCGGGCGCGCCGGCCAGAAGCAGGGCGGAGACGGCGGCGGCGAGCAGATACGGCTTCATGGGACCTTCCAGGACTCTGCGCCCCTTCGCCGGGGCATGCTTCGCCATAAGGCGCGTGGATCGGACGGCTGGCAAGCCGCCCGATGCGCGGATCAGCCCGCGGCCATGGAGGTCGGCGCCTGCTTCTCCTTCAGGGTGACCAGTTCCTCGGCCATGGTCGGATGGACGGCGCAGGTGGCGTCCCACTGGGCCTTGGTCAGGCCCGCCTTCACGGCGATGGCGGCCAGCTGAATCATTTCCGGGCTGTCGGGGCCGACGATGTGGCAGCCGACGACGCGCTGGCTGTCGGCGTCGACCACCAGCTTCATCAGGACGCGCTCGTCCGAGCCGGTGAAGGCGTACTTCATCGGGCGGAAGCGGGTGACATAGACGTCGACCCCGCCCGAGCAGGCCTGACGCGCCTCATGCTCGGTCAGGCCGACGGTGCCGACCGGCGGCTGGCTGAAGACGGCGGTGGCCACGGCCTCGTAGTCGAAGCTCTGCGGATTGTCCTTGAACACCGTTTCGTGAAAGGCCACGCCCTCGCGGATGGCGACAGGGGTCAGGTTCATGCGGTCGGTGACGTCGCCGATGGCCCAGATATTGTCGGCGGTGGTCTTGGAGAACCGATTGACCTTGATGGCGCCGTCGTCGTTCAACTCCACCCCAGCGGCCTCCAGACCCAGGTCCTGGACATAGGGGACGCGGCCGGTGGCGAACATGACCACGTCGGTCTCGATCGCCATGCCGTTCTCGAGGTGGTTGATCAGGCCGGTCTCGGTCTTCTCGATCGACGTGTGCTGACAACCCAGGATGACCTTGATGCCGCGCTTCTCGATCTCGCCCGCCAGGTGAGCGCGCACGTCGTCGTCGAAGCCGCGCAGGATGTTCGGGCCGCGATAGATCAGGGTCGTCTCGACGCCCAGGCCGGCGAAAATGCCCGCGAACTCCACCGCGATATAGCCCCCGCCCGCGATCAGGATGCGCTTGGGCAGTTCCGGCAGGTGGAAGGCCTCTTCCGAAGTGATGGCGTGTTCAATGCCCGG
Organism: Brevundimonas naejangsanensis; assembly: GCF_003627995.1. Lineage (NCBI taxonomy): Bacteria > Pseudomonadati > Pseudomonadota > Alphaproteobacteria > Caulobacterales > Caulobacteraceae > Brevundimonas > Brevundimonas naejangsanensis. The sequence continues at coordinate 2,810,404 of NZ_CP032707.1, forward strand.
CACGCTGTCAGGCTTCCACGGGCGGCCGCCGGTGGCGATCAGGATTTTCTCGGCGGTGATGGTCTGGTTCTTGCCGACAATCTCAACGGTGTGGGCGTCCTTCAGCACGGCGCGGCCGTGGACCAGATCAACGCCCGCCTTGCCCAGGTTGGCGGCGTAGATACCCGACAGGCGGGCGATCTCGACGTCCTTGGCCTGGAGGAAGGTCGGCCAGGCGAACTTGGCGCCTTCAAAGGACCAGCCGTAGCCCTCGGCGATCTCCAGGGCGTGGCTGACCTCGGAGGCCATGACCATGAACTTCTTGGGCACGCAGCCGCGGATCACACAGGTGCCGCCGACCCGATACTCTTCGGCGATGGCGACCTTCTTGCCGCCGAGCGCGGTCAGCCGCGCCGCCCGCACCCCGCCCGAACCGGCGCCGATGACGAAGAGGTCGTAGTCGTATTGAGTCATCGGGGTCTCCGGCAATCAGACTCGAAAAACAGAGTCCAATTCGTCTGAATCGTCTGAAATCCGCCCGGCTATGCCGTGGCGCTGCCCCGACTTAGGCGCCGGGGCGCGAGGGGGCAAGGCGGGGCTGTCCGCTTACGGCTGGCGTGGCGAAGGCTTTTGACAATATCGGGCGCTAGCTTAACGTCGCCGAACATCGTTTCACGGGAGCAACCATCATGATCGCCGAACTTCTCGCGTCCGCATTGCTCGGCATGACGGCCCCGGCAGACGACAGGGGCGGCGTTCCGGACGTTCAGGACCCGGCCTCCAATCAGGCTGTCCGCCTGGAGGACATTCAGGTCACCGGGCGCCGTCTGGATTCCCTCATCCAGGATTTCGTGCGCGAGGTCGCGGCGCCCAACCGCGGCCGCGGCATCGCCCGATGGGATCGCAGCGTGTGCGTCGGAGCGGTCAATCTGCGGCAGGACGCCGCGCAATATGTTGTCGATCGCGTCTCAACCATCGCCGAAGATCTCGGCCTCTCCGCCGGGGCGCCGGGATGCACGCCCAACATCCTGATCGTCGCCACCTCGAATGGACAGGAGTTGGCTCAAGAATTGGTCGAGAGGCGCCGCCGAGCCCTGCGCATGGGCGGGTCGGGCATGGACCGAGGCGGCGCGGCCCTGCGCGATTTCCAAGACGCCGATAGGCCGGTGCGGTGGTGGCAGGTCAGCATGCCTGTGGATTCCGAGACAGGCGCTCGCGCAACGCGCATTCCAGGCGATTGCCAGGACAGTTGCAGCAGCGTCTTCGACGTGGCTCCCATGATCAACGTCTCTTCAGCATCGCGCCTTTCCACGCAAATCGTCGACAACATCATCCGCACGATCGTCATCGTGGACGTCGATGACGTAAGCCATGTGGACGCGACACAACTCTCGGACTACGTCGCGATGGTGTCCTTGGCGCAGATCGACCCCGAGGCCGACACCAGCGCCTACGCCTCGATCCTGAACGTCTTAGCCGATCCGGCGAGCGCTTCGTCCCTGACGGAGTGGGACAAGGCCTATCTCTCGGGCCTGTATGACGCTCAGCGGACACGGCAGAACGTCCGCGCGGGAACGTCCGAGATCAGAACCTCCATTCGGCGCGCCCACGCTCGGCTCTCCGAAGCGGGCGCCTCGCCTACGGATTGAATGTCTCGACGCCGTCGTCCATGCCGATGATGGCCAGGTCGGTGAGGTCGAGGAACAGGCCGTGCTCGACCACGCCGGTCAGGCTCTTGAGGTCGGCGGCGAGGCGGGCCGGGTCGGCGATGACCTTGCAGGCGGCGTCATAGATCAGGTTGCCGCCGTCGGTGCGGACCAGGCCGCGCTCGGCCTGACGCACGCGGGCGGGCGAGGCGATGTCGTGGTCGGCCAGGACGTCGGCGATGCGGTTGGCGGTCGTCTTGTGGCCGAAGGCGACGACCTCGATCGGCAGGGGGAAGGTCCCTAAGGCCGGGACCACCTTGGCCGCGTCGGCGATGCAGATGCAGCGCTCCGAGGCCTCCCACACTAGCTTCTCGCGCAGCAGGGCGGCGCCGCCGCCCTTTATGAGCGCCAGGCCCGGGCCGATCTCGTCGGCGCCGTCGACGGTCAGGTCGATGCGCGGGGTGTCCTCCAGCGTCGACAGGGTCAGGCCCAGTTCGCGCGCCAGATCGGCGGTGCGTTCCGACGTCGGGACGCAGCGCAGATCGGGCAGGTTGCGCGCGGCTAGCGCCTTGACGAACCAGGCGGCGGTGGAGCCGGTCCCTAGACCGACGACCATGCCGGCCTCGACGTATTGAGAGGCGGCTTCGCCGGCGTTCTTCTTCTGCAGGTCGCTCATTTGGATTTCGCCGCCTTCTTCGCGCGCATGGTTTCCATGAAGCGGGCGGCCCAGCCCGGCTTCGTCGTCTGTGCAGCGCGGCCGAGCGCCAGATCGCCGGGGGCGACGTCCTTCGTCACCACCGAACCGGAGCCGATCATGGCGCCCGCGCCGATGGTCACGGGGGCGACCAGTGAACTGTTCGAGCCGACGAAGGCCCCCTCGCCCACCGTGGTGCGGTGTTTGAAGAAGCCGTCGTAGTTACAGAAAATCGTGCCCGCGCCGATGTTGGCCTTCGCGCCCACATGGCCGTCGCCGAGATAGGCCAGGTGGTTGGCCTTGGCGCCCGGATCCATGCGGACGTTCTTGACCTCGACGAAGTTGCCGATCTTGACGCCCTCGCCCAGGTCCGCGCCGGGGCGCAGGCGGGCGTAGGGGCCGACCTCGGCCTTGGTCGCGACCTTGGCGCCCTCGATGTGGCTGAAGCTGCGGATGCGCGCGCCCTCGGCCACGACCGCGCCGGGGCCGAAGACGACGAAAGGTTCGATGGTCGTCCCTGCCCCCACTTGGGTGTCCCAGGCGAAGTGGACGGTGTCGGGTGCCGACATGGTGACGCCCGCGGCCAGGAAATGCTCGCGCTGGGTGGCCTGGAACAGGGCCTCGGCCTGGGCCAGCTCGGACTGGGCGTTGACGCCCATGACCGAGTCCTCGGATGCGAAGACGGCGCGGGTCGGGGCGCCGCGCTTGCGGGCCAGCTCGACCACATCGGTCAGATAGTATTCGCCCTTGGCGTTGTCATTCTTCACCTCGGCCAGGAGGTCGAACAGCAGGCCGACCGGGGCGGCCATGACGCCCGAGTTGCAGGCGGTGACGGCCAGGACCTCGGGCGAAGCCTCCTTGGCCTCGGTGATGGCCAGAAGGTCGTTGCCGTCGAGGATAAGACGACCGTAGGCGCCGGGGTCGCGGGCCTCGAAGCCGATGACGGTGACGCCTTCATGCGGGTTGTCGGAATCCGGGGCGAAGACGGGCTCGATGTCGGCGGCCTTCAGCAAAGGCACGTCGCCGTAGGTCACGACCACATGGCCGATGAAGTCGCCCAGCACGGCCTCGGCGGCGCGCACCGCGTGGCCGGTGCCCAGCGGCGGGTCCTGAACGGCGATGCTGTCGGCGCCGAGGCGCTTTTCGACGTGGGCGCGGACCTCGGGCGAATGGGAGCCCACGACGACGACGATGCGTTCGCAGCCCAGGGCCTCGGCGGCGTCGATGGCGTGGTCCAGCATGGCGCGCCCGCCAACCGGGTGCAGCACCTTGGGCAGCGGCGACTTCATCCGCGTCCCCTGCCCGGCGGCGAGGATGATGGCGGCCCTGGGATGACTCTGGGGATGGAGTGCGGTCATGAATCGATCCGGCAGCTTGTCGTCCTGCGCGATCTAGCCCATTGCCCGTTTCAGCGCGAGCCGGGAGACGACATGAGCACTGAACGCGATCTGGAAGGCTGGACCATCGCCTTCGACCTGGACGGGACCCTGGTGGACTCGGCGCCCGACCTGATCGGCACGCTGAACCGGATGCTGGCCCAGTATGAGTTGCCGCCCGTGCCCATGTCCTCGGCCCGGCATCTGGTCGGGCATGGGGCCATGGCCCTGCTGCGCCACGGCTTCATGGAGGCGGGCGCCGCCTGGGACGAGGCCCATGCGCCCGGTCTGTTCGAGCGTTTCATCGAGGACTACCTGGCCCACATCGCCGACGAGAGCCGCCCGTTCGACGGCTGCGTCGCCGCGCTGGAGCGGCTCAGCGCGCGCGGCGCCGTCCTGTGCGTCGCCACCAACAAGCGCACCGACCTGTCCGTCGCCCTGATCGAGGCGCTGGACCTGACGAAGCACTTCGCCTTCATCGCCGGGCCGGACGCGGTCTCGGCCCGCAAGCCCAGCGGCGTCCACATCATCGAGGCGGTGCAGAGGGCGGGCGGCGATCCGGCGCGCTGCGTCATGGTCGGCGACAGCACCACCGACACCAAGGCCGCCAAGGACGCGGGCGTGGCCTGCATCACGGTCAGCTTCGGCTATAACGACGTGCCGCATGAGGAACTGGGCGGCGATGTGATGATCGACCACTACGACGGGTTCGAGGCCGCGCTGGCCGAGGTGATGCCCTGAATCCTTCTCCCCTTGAGGGAGAAGGAAAAACTATCGAACGCTTTAGAACTTCTAACCCTCAATCGCTCCCGCCGCTGTTGCCGTCTTCGCGCCTGCGAAACACATAGGACGACCGCTCCTCCCCAAAGGTCGTCATGTTTCGTCGCTTCTTCGCCATCCCCCTGTGGCAGCGCACCGCCGCCGGTTTCGCCCTGGGCATCATCGCCGGCCTGATCCTGCGCGAGCAGGCGACCGTCTGGCTCAAGCCGATCGGGGACGTCTATCTGAACCTGATCCGCATGGTTGTGGCGCCCCTGGTGCTGTTCACCATCGCCAGTTCCATCGCCAAGCTGGGCGAAGGGGTGGGCGCGGTGCGGCTGGGGGTGCGGACGCTCGCCTGGTTCGCCGTCACCTCCCTGCTGGCCGTCCTGGTGGGCTTCGCCTTCGGCCACATCATCAATCCGGGCGTCGGCCTGTCCGACCTGCCGCTGGGCGAGGTGAAGGAACGGGTGATCCCAACGCCGCTGCAGGTGCTGCTGGGCGTGGTGCCAACCAATCCCTTCGCCGCCCTGGCCGAGGGCAAGGTGCTTCAGATCATCTTCTTCTCGGCTCTGCTGGGCGGGGCGCTGGTGGCGCTGGGCGACCGGGCGCAGAACGCGCGACGGCTGGTGGACGAAGGCGCGGCCCTGATCTTCCGCATCACCCGCTGGGTTATCCAGCTGACGCCCTTCGGCGTGTTCGGCCTGATCGGTTCGGTCGTCGGCGGCTACGGCTGGGAGGCGCTGCTGCCGCTGGGCAAGTTCATCTTCGCCATCTATGCGGCCTGCCTGTTCCACATCTTCGTCGTCTATTCGGGCCTGCTGAAGCTGCACGGGCTGAAGGTGGTCAGCTTCTTCCGCGGCGCGGGCGCGGCCATGCAGACGGCCTTCGCCACCTCTTCGTCGCTGGGGACCCTGCCCGTCACCCTGCGTCAGACGGTCGAGCGGCTGGGCGTGCCGCAGGCCTATGCCTCCTTCGCCGTGCCTCTGGGCGCCAATGTGAAGATGGACGGGTGCGGCGCCATCTATCCCGCCATCGCCTCCATTTTCATCGCCCAGTATTTCCAGATCGACCTGACGGCGACGCAATATGTCCTGATCGGCCTGACGGCGGTGCTGGGCTCGCTGGGCACGGCGGGCGTGCCGGGGACCAGTATCGTCATGCTGACCCTGACGCTGTCGACAGCGGGCCTGCCGCTGGAAGGCGTGGGCTACATCATCGCCATCGACCGCATCATCGACATGATGCGCACCGCCACCAACGTCACCGGCCAGATGGTCGTGCCCGTCCTGGTCGCCAAGGAGGAAGGTCTCCTAAACCAGGACATCTATGACGGTCACGTCGCCTGGCTGCCGGGCGACCCGGAGGACGAAACCCCGGAAGGCGCGCGTGCGGCGGGAATCTGAGCAAGCGACGCAGCTATTTGATGAATTGAGGCTTGCCGTCGCCGGAATCGCGGGCTATGTCCCCGCCTCCCGACGGCGCAGTCACTGACCGCCCCGTTCCTAGGCGGACGCGTAGCTCAGCGGGAGAGCACCTCGTTCACACCGAGGGGGTCACAGGTTCAATCCCTGTCGCGTCCACCATCTTTTCCTAAATAATACAACGCCCCCACTATCGGACGCAGATAGTGCGCGCCTTGGCTCAATTGAACCGCCACGCCTCCGTGCCAGGCGTAAGCCGCCGTCATGGCGGCCCGTGAAACCGTCAGCCGAATGACCGAGCGCGGCCGCCTGAAAAAGCCTCGCCTGCCGGCCTCCGGACAAGGCTTTCAGCGCTGATCTTGGCCGGCGCCGTGGAACCCAATTGTTAACAATCGGTTAACGCAATTGTCGGCGACGTCGGGGTCCCCATGATCTCCCCTGTCGCGCGAATACAGTAAGCGTCTGGCGTTGATCCGGCTTTTTTAAACAACAAACAAGGCTGAAAGCGATGAATGACGATCGCTTTTCTTATGCTCCGACCCCCGTCGTGACACGGCCCAAGAGGGTCGCCGTATCCGGCGGAGCGGGATTTCTCGGATCGCATCTGTGCGGCCGCCTGATAAAGGCGGGCCATGACGTGACCTGCATCGACAACTTCCATACCGGGCGCCACGCCAATGTCGCTCATCTGATGGGCTCGGACCGCTTCCATCTGGTGGCGCAGGACATCAACGAGCCCCTGGGCGACGAACTGGGCCGGTTCGACCAGATCTACAACCTGGCCTGCCCCGCCTCTCCTGTTCACTATCAGTACGACCGCGTGAAGACGGCCCTGACCTGCGCAATGGGCACCTGGAACCTGCTGAAGCGCGCGGCGACGGACGGGGCGCGGTTCTTCCAGGCCTCGACCTCGGAAATCTACGGCGACCCGGAAATCCACCCGCAGGCGGAGACCTATCGCGGCAACGTCAACACGGTCGGACCGCGCTCCTGCTACGACGAGGGCAAGCGGTTCGCCGAGACCCTGGTGACGGACTTCGGCCACCAGCACGGGCTGACCACGCGGATCGTGCGCATCTTCAACACCTATGGGCCGCGCATGCACCCGGACGACGGGCGGGTGGTCTCCAACTTCATCGTCCAGGCCCTGGCCGGGCGAGACATCACCATCTACGGCAGCGGGGAGCAGACGCGTTCCTTCTGCTTCGTCGACGACCTGATCGAAGGCTTCATCCGACTGATGGAGACGGATGAGGAGATCGACGGGCCGGTCAACATCGGCAACCCGAACGAGATCACGGTCAACGAACTGGCCCAGCAGGTCATCGCCCTGTCCGGGTCGCGTTCGCGACTGGTCTATCACCCGCTGCCGATCGACGACCCGCGCCGCCGGAAGCCCGACATCTCCAGGGCCCTGACCCACCTGCGCTGGTCCCCCCGCGTGCAGCTTCAGGAAGGGCTGGAGCGGACCATCGCCTATTTCAACGCCGAGCTTCACGGGAACAGCGTAGCCCAGAGAGGCGCGGCCGCGTCCTAACCCCCACAGGACCGAACAACCACCACCGACTTATTGGGCAACTAACTGGGCGAACCGCGTGATGAACCTTCAAGATCCCAACTGGGCGACCGTGCTGGTCTGGTTGTTCGCCATCTCCCAGATCCTGTATCTCGGCAGCTTCCTGCTAGAGATGTATTTCCGCTCGCTGCGCGTCGAGCGCGTGGACATGTCCGAGCCCCTGCCCGCCAGCGAGGCGGACTATCCCTTCATCGTCCTGCTCTACCCCGTGCTGCGGGAGCTGGAGAGCACGATGGAGACGACATTCACCTCCCTGGCCAAGCTGGACTATCCGACCGACCGCTATCGCGTCCTGGCCATTCCCAACAGCAGCGACGCCGAGACCGTGGCCAGTCTGAGACGGTTGAGCCGGACCTTTCCGTTCGTCGAGATTCTGGAGGTGCCGCCGACCACCGACGCCAGCTGGGACATGGTGTGGAACGCCTGGGACCAGAACCCCAAGGCCTACTGGTGGCACCGCGGCAAGCGGGCGGGCGTCAAGGACCTGCCGCCCAAGAAGACGCGCCAGCTGATCTACGCGACCTATCACGTGGCCGAGACCTATAAGGGCGAGAGCGGGCTGACCATCGACTACATCGACGCCGACAGCTGCCCGCCGGCGGATCATTTCAAGGCGGCGGCCATCGGCCTGCGCCGGTTCGACGTCCTGCAGGCGCGCAATGTGGCGGGCAATCTGACGGCCAGCCTGGCCGCCGCCTTCCACGCCTTCGACCACATGACCTGGGACGGCGCCAAATACGGCCACCTGTCCGATCCGAAGCAGCCCTACTGGGTGCTGGGCAAGGGGCTGTTCTTCAAGGTCGACGACCTGATCGAACTGGGCAGCTTCCATCCCTGGATCGCGATCGAAGATCCCGAGGTCGGCGAGCGCTTCTGGAAGAACGGCAAGACGCTGGGCATCATCGAGGGCTCCCTGATCGAGGAGGTGCCCGAGACCTTCGGCGAGGGCATCACCCAGAGGAAGCGCTGGGTCGCCGGCTTCTTCCAGAGCCTGGCCACCCCGCTCAAGGAAATGGACTTCAGCTTCGGCGAACGGGTCCGCGTCTGGATGAACTTCCTGCCCTGCATGTCGATGTGGGTGAACACCGTGGGCATCCCTCTGGGCGTCTGGGCGGCCTGGCGCTTCTTCCAGGGCGCGGACTTCCTGCCGCTGTGGCTGGTGATCCTGTCGATCTTCAACATCGTCGCCTTCTCGGTCCTGATAATCGGCCTCTATATCAAGACGTGGCGGCGGACCGACCTGGTGCTGGACGGCGTAGGCGAGCGCATCCGCTACATGCTGATGGTCAATCCCGTCTTCATCATGGTCTGGTGGTGCATGTGGATCATCCCGCTGACGCTGGGCTTCGTCATGTACGTGCGGGACAGCGGCCTGGCCTGGCAGAGAACCGAGAAGATCGACGCCAACAACACCCTCGTCCGCACCAAGCTGGATGAGTTCGGCGCCCTCCGCCACCACCACTAGGCAGGCAGCCATGGACAAGCACATTCTCATCACGGGGGGGGCCGGCTTCATCGGCTCCCACCTGGTCGACGCCATGCTGGCGCGCGGCTATCGCGTAACCGTCCTGGACAGCCTGTCGCCCCAGGTGCACGGCGACGCGGAACTGGACGCCGAAGGATGGCCCACCTACCTCGACCCCCACGCGCGCCGCATCAGGGGCGACCTGCTGGAGGACGGGGTGTTCGAGGCCGCCCTAGACGGGGTGACCCACCTGGCCCACCTCGCCGCCTCGGTCGGCGTGGGTCAGAGCATGACCAACATCGTCGACTACACCCGCAACAATGTGATGTCGGCCGCGATCATGCTGGAGACGCTGTCTCGGCGGCCCCACACGGTGCAGCGGATGGCCGTGGCCTCGTCCATGTCGATCTATGGCGAGGGCGACTATGTGCGCCCCTCGACCGGCGCTCACGTCACCGCCGACATCCGCCCGCACGCCCAGCTGGAGGCCCGACAGTGGGACCTGATGGTCGACGGGGAGGCGCTGGAGCCCTGCCCCACGCCGGAAGAGAAGCGGCTGCAACCCAACTCCATCTACGCCGTGAACAAGCGCGACCATGAGGAGATGTTCCTGTCGGTCGGGCGGGCGCTGCGCATTCCCACGGTGGCGCTGCGGCTGTTCAACGCCTACGGCTCGCGCCAGGCCCTGAGCAATCCCTATACGGGCGTGGCGGCCATCTTCATCTCGCGGCTGATGAACGACCAGCCGCCGCTCGTCTTCGAGGACGGACGGCAGATGCGGGATTTCGTTCACGTCCAGGACGTGGCCGAAGCCTTCGCCACCGTGCTGGATGACGACCGAGAGATCTGGGACGTGTTCAACGTCGGCAGCGGCGCCCCCGTGTCGATCAATGAGATCGCGGCCATCCTGGCCCGGCTGCTGGGCAAGAACATCGCGCCGGAAATTCTCAACCGCTATCGGGTCGGCGACATCCGCCACTGCTTCGGCGACATCTCCAAGATCCAGCGCACCTTCGGCTTCGCGCCGCGGCGGTCGATGGACCAGGGCATGGAGGAGTTGATCGCCTGGGTGTCCCATGCACGCCCCCCCGTTGACCGCAGCGCTGAAAGTCTGGAACAACTGGCAAGGGGAAGGCTGGTCGTCTGACAGCATTCGCCCTTGTTCGCTCTGCGTCTGAACTGCCTGTCGCCGGCGTCGCCAGCATTTGGCGCGTTCGATACTTCGCAAGGAACTGTCCCATGCCCCACCATCGTCGCCCGATGACCGGATTGTCGGCCCTAGCCGCGACCGCCCTCGCCTGCGCCGGCGTCGCCTGGGCCGGGACGGCTTCGGCGCAGAGCGACGTCACGGTGTTCGCAGGCGGCAAGCTGGATGTCGCCGACAGCGCCTATGCCGGGGCGACGATCGGCCTGCCCGGCTCGGTGGATTCCAAGGGCCTGGCGCTGCGGGGCGCTGTCTTCACCGGCACCTACGACTATCGCTCCGGCCCGGCCGAGATCGACGCCGACTTCACCGGCGCCCAGGCGGAACTGGTCTATCGCTTCGGCAACGGCCCGACCTGGGGCAGCGTGGGCGTGGGCTATCGCTACGTCGACACGGACCTCAGCCCCGCCGATCCCGGCAACCGGCGCGACGGCGGCCAGGGCGAGATGATCGTCTCGACCGACGGCGGCCATGTCTCCGGCCCCTGGCGGTTCGACTGGTACGGCTCCTACGGCTTCCGACTGGACGACTATGACGCCCTGGTCAGCCTGACCCATCAGGCCGGGTCGTCGGGCCGCCTGCGCGTAGGCATGGAGGTCGCCGCCGAGGGCGACACCAACTACAACGCCTATCACGTCGGCCCGATGGCGGGGTTCAAGCTGGACGACCGCTCGGAAGCCCAGGTCTCAGCCGGCTTCAGCGACGGCGACAATCGCGACTCCCAGGCCTATCTGCGCCTCGGCTTCTACCGCAGCTTCTAGGCTCGCGACGCGCCGCGCGGCCAAGCTCACAGAAACATCATTTTCTCGCCCTGGCGCCATCATCCGGACCTGTTAAGCCCGCGCCTTAACGAGAAGTTCAGCGTACCGGACCACCCTTCTCGCATTCTCGAGGAGGCGCTGCCGGATGTCGCCGCGGCCCAGCAGACGAGCCCTGATCGGCGCCGCCGCCCTGACGCCGGCGCTAGGCCTCGCCGCCTGGCGTCGCCCCGAAGGCGCGCCGCTTGATCCCCCGACCATGACCACCGTCGCCACCCTGGCCGACGCCGCCCGCGCCCAGGGCCGCTACTACGGCGCCGCCGTCCGCGCCGAGCAGTTGCGCGAGAACGCCGGGTTGCGCGCCGCCGTCCTGCGCGACTGCCAGGTGCTGACGCCCGAGATCCACCTGAAGTGGAACTCCCTGGAATGGCGCAAGGGCGAGTTCAACTTCGCCCCGGTCGACGACCTGCTCGCCTTCTCGCAGCGGCACGGGATGGAGGTTCGCGGCCATACCCTGCTGTGGGACCAGGGCACGCCGGGCTGGGCCAGGCAGGACATGCTGCAGCGGCGCGACTGGTCGCTGATGTCCGGCCATCTGGAGCGCGTCCTGAAGCGATACGCCCCGCGCATCACCGACTGGGACGTGATCAACGAGCCGATCGACACCGAAGCCGGCGCGGCCGGCCTGAGACGCAACGTCTTCCACCAGGCCTTCGGCCCGACCTACATCGAGCGCGTCCTGGAGGAGGCCCGCGCCCACGCGCCCCAGGCCCACCTGGTGATCAACGACTACGGCTTCGAATACGATAACCCGGTGGATCAGGCGCGGCGCAAGGCCATCGTCGCCCTGGCCCGGCGTCTGCGCGCCTCGGGCGCGCCGCTGGACGGGATCGGCGTCCAGGCCCACCTGGACCTGTCCAAGGGGCCGCTGGCCGTCGAGGGCCTGCGCGACATGACCCGGCGCCTGATCGACGAGGGCCTGGAAGTCACCATCACCGAACTGGACGTCAAGGAATCCAGTTTCCACGGATCCGCCGCCGCCCGCGACCAGAAGGTCGCCGACGAGACGCGCCGTTACCTCGAGACCATGCTAGCCTTCCCACAGGTTCGCGGCGTCGTCACCTGGGGCCTGAGCGATCGCTTCTCCTGGCTTTCGGAGCCGCCCCAGCGCCTCCATGCCGACGCCCCGCTCAACCGCGGCCTGCCTTATGACGCCGATTATCGTCCGAAAGCGATGCACCACGCCCTATCCGAGGCGCTGCGCCTGACGGCCTGACCCCCCAAGCTTTACAATTGTTGCTTTTTCGGTCCAGGAAACTGGCACCCTTTCTGCTCATGCTGCGTTAGGGACGCAATGAGAGGGGCTTGGATTGCGGAATCTCGCCAAAACAATCGATCTGGTGGCGGCGTTCGACTCCTCTCCCAACCCTTACGCGCTGCTGGATCGCGACTTGCGGTTCGTGAGCATGAACCAGGCCTATCTCGACATCTCCCATCGTCGCCGCGAAGACCTGATCGGCCACGACATCATGGAGGTCTTCGCACCAGGCGACGACGAGATCAGCCGTAAGGCCAGCCGCCGGCTGCGCGCCTCTTTCGACAAGGTGATGGCGACCGGCGAGCCGGATCACCTCGCGGTCCTACATCATCCGATCATGCGGTCGCAGCCCGACGGCTCGCGGATGACGGACGATCACTACTGGAGCTGCACCCACACGCCGATCAAGGACAAGGACGGCCGGGTCACCCACATCCTCCAGGACTCCACCGATGTGACGGACCTGGTGCGCTTTCGCGCGGATCGCGAGGGAAACCTGGACACCAGCACCGCCCTGGACGCCGTCGCCCGCAGCGGGGTGTTCCAGCGCGCCATGCAGATCGAGGCCAACAACCAGCGCCTCGAGGCCGAGCGCAAGCAGCTCACCGACATGCTGATGAACGCGCCGGGCTTCGTCGCCGTGCTGAACGGTCCGGACCACATCATCCAGTTCTGCAACGACGCCTGCTACCGCCTGGTCGGGCATCGCGAGGTCCTGGGGCGCTCGGTCCGCGACGCCCTGCCCGAACTCAGCGACCAGGGCCACCTGGAGTTCCTGCACGACGTCTTCGAAACCGGCGAGCCGGTCTATGGCCGCCAGCAAGCCTTCGCCCTGCGCCATGCGCCCGACGGCCCGCTGGAGAACCGCTACATCGACTTCGCCTACCAGCCCATTCGCAGCGAAGAGGGCAAGACCATCGGCATCTTCGTCCAGGGCCACGACGTCACCGACGTGGTGATGGCCGCCGAACGGCAGAAGCTGATGATCGACGAGCTCAATCACCGGGTGAAGAACACCCTGGCCACCGTCCAGTCCATCGCCATGCAGACGGCCCGCACCCACGAGGACCCCCGCTCCTTCGCCGAGGCGTTCCAGTCGCGCATCCTGGCCCTGTCGCACACCCACGACCTGCTGACCCGCAGCCACTGGGAGGGCGCCGACCTGCGCGCCGTGCTGGAGCACGAGACTATGGCGCACGGCTCGGGCAGGCTGAGCATGAACGGCCCCCATGTCGCCCTATCGCCGGCGCGAGCGCTGTCCCTGGGCATGATCTTTCACGAACTGGCCACTAACGCCGCCAAATACGGGGCCCTGGCCAGCGGCGACGGCCGGGTCATGGTCGACTGGCGCCTGACGAACCAGAAGTCGCCGCGCCTCGACATCACCTGGCGCGAGATCGGCGGCCCCCCGGTCCCGGCGCCGGAGCGGCGCGGCTTTGGCACCCGCCTGATCGAGCGCAACGTGCGCCATGACCTGCACGGCTCGGTGAACCTTACCTATCCGGCCGGGGGTTTCCTCGCCGAGATCAGCCTCCCCCTGGATTCAGAGATTTTATGACTGACGTGCTTTCAGGCCGCCGCATATTGGTTGTCGAGGACGAGTCCCTGGTCGCCATGCTGCTGGAGACGGTTCTCGGCGACATGGGCTGCGACGTGGTGGGGCCGGTGTCGAACATCGGCGACGGCTTAAGCGCCGTGGCAGGGGAAGCGGCGCTGGACGCCGCCCTGCTGGACGTCAATGTCGCGGGCCAGGAGGTCTTTCCGATCGCAGAGGCGTTGCAGGCGCGCGGCGTCCCCTTCGTCTTCTCGACCGGCTACGGCGAAAGCGGCCTGCCCGAACACTGGCGCGGCCATCCCACGGTGCAGAAGCCCTTCACCGACACCGCGATCCGCGACGCGCTGATGGTTGCCATGGACATCCGCACGGCCTGAAGCCGCCCTCACGACCGAGGGCGTTCAGGCCGGGTTGCGACCGACCTCCCAGGCCTTGAGGCGGCCCAGCACATCGGCCTCAATGTCGGCATAGAAGAGGTTATAGGGCGGAATCTTGCGCTGATCGGCCCAGGAGCCGCGCGTGCGGAAGGACTCCGAACTGAGGCGCGAGCGCCACAGGATGCCGTCGCGGCATTCGGCCGCGACCAACCGGCCCTGGAAGGCGGGGCGAATGCCCCACTCCAGATTGGTGGCGTTCGTGGCCCCCCTGCTTTCGCGCGCCTGGGATACGGGCTCGGAAACGGAGCCCGTCACCGGGTTGACGCAGGCGATCGGGCCGCCGGCCACTCCCACAAGGGCGCCGCGGTCGTTCCAGGTCAAGGCGCGGCGCATCACCCGCCTGGCCTCGCCCTCGCCGTTCTCTTCGACCGAGCGCCAGGCCAGGGCGCAGCCCGTCTCGTCCGCCGAATGGCACAGGGGGGTGCTGGTGAAGCGAGAAACGGGCGTCACCCCTTCGATCAGATAGGCTGCGACCAGGCGACGCTTCAGGGACGGATCCTTGGCCACCCGGTCATGCAGCAGGCGATCAACGATATCGGCGCCCTGCTCCACCCCCACGAGGACGATCGACCCCTCGGGCCGGGCCGCCAGCCAGACGTCGAAGGCGGCCTCGACGTCGCCGTAGGCGAAAGCCCGCGCCTCGCGCGCGTCTTCCCTGAGCGTGAGGCGGCTGTAGAGGCTGGCCTGGCGATACAGGGGGGCGCTGATGTCGCCCGCATGGGCGAACGGTCCCGCATAGTTGGGCAGGACCACGCTGCGCAGCAGGGCCAGGGCGCGACGGTCGTCGATGGCCCCGTTCCAGTCGCTGCCGCCGTCATAGGTGGTGGAATGAACGAAGAAGACGTGCGCCTGGCCCGCCCCCGGCGCCCGCGCGTTGATCAGGGCCCAGGCCTTGTCGCTGCGATAATCGGGCGCCGCCGGCGGTTGGTAGGTCTGGAAGGGGATCTGCGGATCAAGCCCGGCCTTCAGGATGTCCCCGCGCCAGACGGCGACCGCCGCCGTCAGCAACAGGACGAGCGCGAAGCCCGCGTAGCCGACCCACTGGCGAAAGGTCAGCTTCGGCCACATCAGCGGTACGGGTCCGGCTGGGCCAGGAAGTCCTGGACGTAACGGCGCACGCCTTCCTCCAGCGGCGTCGACTGGCCGCCGTAGCCGAGGGCGCGGATGCGATCCATGCTGGCCTCGGTGAAGTACTGATAGCGGTCGCGGATCGCCTCGGGCATGTCGATGTAGGCGATGGACGGCTCCTTGCCAGCCGCGGCGAAGGTGGCCCGCGCCAGGTCGGCGAAGGAGCGCGCCTGGCCCGAACCCGCGTTGAACACGCCCGAGACGTCCTGGCGCTCCAGCAGCCACAGGATGATGTTGACCACGTCGTCGACGAAGACGAAGTCGCGCAGCTGGCCGCCGTCGGGGTAGTTCGGGTTATGCGAGCGGAACAGACTGACCGTCTCGCCAGCCTGCACCTTGGGCCAGATCTGAGCCACGACCGACTTCATGCCGCCCTTGTGGCCCTCGTTCGGACCATAGACGTTGAAGAACTTCAGCCCGGCCCACTGCGGCGGCGCCTGGTCGCGATCCGCCTGGCGCACGGCGTACTGATCGAACAGGTATTTCGAGTACCCATAGGCGTTTAGCGGGCGAAGCGCATTCAGGCTCTCAGGATCGTCGCGATCCTCGAACCCCGTCTCGCCGTCGCCGTAGGTGGCGGCCGAGGAGGCGTAGATCATCCGCACGTCGCGCACCGCGCACCAGTCCCAGATGTCGCGCGAGAGGCTGAAGTTGGTGCGCAGGATCAGGTCGGCGTCCGGCTCGGTGGTCGAGGAGATGGCGCCCATGTGGATCACCGCCTCGATGCGGTCGGCGTGGCGCTCCAGCTGTTCGAACAGCTCTTCGGGCGCCCACAGATCGGCGATCGGGTGTTTGGCGATGTTCTTCCACTTGGCGAGATCGGCCGTCTCCAGCCGATCGCAGACGACCACGTCCCAGGCGCCGCTCTCACACAGGCGGGCGACGATGTTGGAGCCGATGAAGCCCGCGCCGCCCGTGACGACGATCATTCGCGGGATCATGCTTGCTCTCCAGTCATCTTCTCAATGGTCTTCGTCGTGGAATAGCCGTCGGCGAAGTCGGCCAGACGAACTTCTCCGCCCCAGCTCTCGACCTCGGCGGCGCCGACCACCTTGTCCTTGGTGTAGTCCGCGCCCTTGATCAGAACGTCGGGCTTCAGTCGCTGGATCAGGGCGATGGGGGTCGGGTCGTCGAAGGCGGTGACGCGGTCGACGCTGGCCAGACCGCCGATGACGGCGGCGCGGCTGTCCAGGTCGTTGACAGGACGGCCCTCGCCCTTCAGGCGGCGCACCGAGGCGTCGGTGTTCAGCGCCACCACCAGCCGGTCGCACCAACTGCGCGCCTGCGCCAGATAGGCGACGTGGCCGCGGTGCAGGATGTCGAAGCAGCCGTTGGTGAAGCCGACCTTCAGGCCCTGACGCTTCCACGCCTCGACCTGATCAGCCAGTTCGTCCAGCGGCGTGACCTTGGACTGGGCCAGGGCCGCGTGCTGGCTCATCTCGGCCTCGATCAGTTCGGCGGGCGTGACCACGGCGGTGCCGCTCTTGCCCACGACGACGCCCGAGGCGAGGATGGCGAACTGCACCGCCTGCTCCAGCGTCGCGCCGGCGCCGAGCGCCAGCCCGAGAGCGGCGAGGCAGGTGTCGCCCGCGCCCGAGACGTCGAACACCTCGCGCGCCCGGCCGGGGAAGTGGACGACCCCGCCGCCGCGTTTCGCCAGCGTCATGCCCTTGCCTGCGCGGGTGACGATGACGGCCTTGGCCGTGGTGGCGTCCAGCAGAGCCGCCAGGGCGGCTTCGACCTGTTCGTCGGTTTCGGTCGGCAGGCCGGTGGCGCCCGCCAGTTCGCTGGCGTTCGGCTTGATGACATCGACCGCGCCATAGCGGGCGAAGTCGCGGCCCTTGGGATCGACGATCACTGGCGCGCCATACTCGGTCCCGGCCCATAGCGCCGCTTCAATGGTATCGTCGTCCACTACGCCCTTGGCGTAGTCGGACAGCAGGATAGCCCCTGCGCCTTGGAACACGTCTTTGTCGCCATAGCCGGAATGAGGCGCGACCTCGTCGTCCAGCCGCAACAGCTGCTGGCCGGCGGCGACGAAGCGCGTCTTGACGATGGTGGCGGCCGCTTCGGGACGGATCAGGGCGTCCTCGATCCGCGCCTCGGCGGCGATCAGCTCGGTCAGTTCGGCGCCCGCCGCGTCATTGCCCGCGACCGCGCCCAGACGGGCCAGGCCGCCCAGGGCCGCGACGTTGCGGGCGACGTTGCCCACGCCGCCGGGCATGGCCACGGTGCGGCGCGCGCGCAGGACGGGGATCGGCGCCTCGGGCGAGATGCGGCTGACCTCGCCATAGACATAGCGATCCAGCATCAGATCGCCGACGCAGGCGACCTTCAGGTCGCGCACGCGCTCCAGCAGGGACTGCAGGGCGCCGAGATCGAGAGAACGTTCAGCCATGACGCCGAACTAGCGGATTCACGCCGCCTTCGCCATCGGCCCCTTGAAACCGAGCTTGATGGCCAGGTCGTCGAAGGCGATCAGTTCGGCCGCCAGGGCCTCGAACTGGCTCAGCGGCACCATGTTCGGGCCGTCCGACGGGGCGTTGTCCGGGTCCTGGTGCGTCTCCATGAAGACGGCGTCGACGCCGACCGAGACGGCCGCGCGGGCCAGCACCGGCACGAACTCGCGCTGGCCGCCCGAGGAGGTGCCCTGCCCGCCCGGCTGCTGCACGCTGTGGGTCGCGTCGAACACCACCGGGCAGCCGATCTCGCGCAGGATCGGCAGGGCGCGCATGTCGCTGACAAGCGTGTTGTAGCCGAAGCTGGCGCCGCGCTCGCAGGCCATGACGTTCGGATTGCCCGCGCCCGTGACCTTGGCGATGACGTTCTTCATGTCCCAGGGGGCCAGGAACTGGCCCTTCTTGATGTTGATCGCCTTGTTCGTGGCGGCGGCGGCCAGCAGCAGGTCGGTCTGGCGCGAGAGGAAGGCCGGAATCTGCAGCACGTCCACGACCTCGCCCACCGGCGCGCACTGGGCTTCGGAGTGGACGTCGGTCAGGGTCGGCAGGCCGGTGACTTCGCGGATTTCGACGAAGATCGGCAGGGCGTCCTTCAGGCCGATGCCGCGAGCGGCGCTGGCGCTGGTGCGGTTCGCCTTGTCGAAGCTGGTCTTGTAGATGATGCCGACGTTCAGCCGCTCGCCGATCTCCTTCAGCTGATGAGCCGTCTCCAGCGCGTGCTGGCGGCTTTCCATCTGGCAGGGGCCGGCGATGAAGGCGATGCGGGCGCCGCCGCCGATGACGACGGGTTTCTTGAGGCCTTCGGACAGGGTGATGACGGCGTTCGGAGAGGTCACGGCGGCGCTTTCGACTGGTTTCAACGGCGGTTCGCGGGCCTATGCCGCGACTTTAAGTCGGACAGGTGGCGTCGCGGATGCGTTTTCGCAACTTACCGGGCGACTCAGCCCCTGACCACCGGCCGCGCGATCATGGTAATCTGAAGCATGACCCAGACCGATCCGACCGCCAGCCCCCTGATCTCGACCGAAGCCCTGGCGTCGCGGCTGGGCGCCCCGGACCTGCGCCTGATCGACGCCAGTTGGTGGCTGGACGGACGCGACGCCCGGGCGGACTTCGAGCGCGAGCGGCTGCCGGGCGCCGTCTTCTTCGATCTGGACGCCGTGTCGGATCGCGGCAGCCCCTATCCCCACATGCTGCCCTCGCCCGAGGCCTTCGCCGAGGCGATGGGCGCCCTGGGAGTGAGCGAGGGCGACGACATCGTCGTCTATGACGCCCAGGGCCTGTTCTCGGCGGCGCGGGCCTGGTGGATGCTGCGCGTCATGGGCGCCGAGCGGGTTCGCGTGCTGGACGGCGGCCTGCCCAAGTGGAAGGCCGAAGGGCGGGCGCTGGAGATGGGGACGTCGCATCCGCCGCGGGCGACCCGCTTTCAACCGCGCTTCGACGCCTCGACCGTGGTCGACTTCGATGAGGTCTGCTCCGCCCTGGCCGATGGCCGTCAGGTGGTGGACGCGCGCGGCGCCCCGCGCTTCCGGGGTGAAGCCGCCGAGCCCCGGCCCGGCGTGCGTGCGGGCCATATGCCGGGGGCGCTGAACCTGCCCTTCTCGGGCCTGCTGAACGCCGACGGGACGCTGAAGCGCGGCCCGGCGCTGGAAGAGGCCTTCCGCGCGGCGGGGGTGAACCTGGACGAGCCGGTCATCACCAGTTGCGGCTCGGGCGTGACGGCGGCGATCCTGACGCTGGGCCTGGCCGTGCTGGGTCGGCCGTCGCTTCTCTACGACGGGTCGTGGGCCGAATGGGGCGCCCGCCCGGACGCGCCCCTGGCCGTCGGCTAGGCCTTTCGGTCAGCGGACGGGAAGGCCATAGATCAGCCCCCGGGGCTGGGCCGTCCATTGCGCGTTCAGCCCTCTCTCCAGATCGAGGGAGGACTGTTTGCCCAGGTTGCGGTTGAAGATCTCGCCGTAATTGCCTCCCGCGGCGACGGCGTCCCTGGCCCAGGTCCTGGACAGGTTGATGCTGGGGCCGAAATCCCCCTCGACGCCCAGCAGCCGCCGCACCCTGGGGTCCGGCGAGGTCTTGGCCAGGTCCGAGACGTTCGAGCGCGTCACGCCCAGCTCCTCGCCCAGGATGAGGGCGTTCAGCGTCCAGCGGATCACCGCCGCCCACCGATCATCGCCGCTGCGCACGACCGGGCCCAGCGGTTCCTTGGAGATGACGTCCGGCAAGATGACGTGCTGCTGCGGGTTCGGCAGGGTGGTGCGCGCGGCCGCCAGCGCCGAGATGTCGGCGGTGAAGGCGTCGCATTCCTCGCGAGCGTAGGCCTGGCGCGCCTCGCCCTCGGTGGCGACCACGATGGGGCGGTATTCGATGCCGCGACGACGGAAATAGTCCTCGGCGTTCAGTTCGGTGGTCGAGCCCGCCTGGACGCAGACGCGGGCTCCGCTCAGTTCCGCCGCGCTGCTCAGATTCAGCGAGCGCCGCACCATGAAGCCCTGGCCGTCGTAATAGTTGATGCCCGCGAAGCTCAGTTCGCCGCCCGTGTCGCGGGCCATGGTCCAGGAGGTGTTGCGCCACAGCACGTCCACCCGTCCCGCCTGCAACGCCTCGAAGCGCTGCTCCGTCGTCAGTGGCACGAAGCGCACGGCGTCGGGGTCGCCGAAGATGGCGGCGGCGGTGGCGCGGCAGAAGTCGACGTCGAACCCCCGCCAGGCGCCGCGATTGTCGGTGTAGGCGAAGCCGACCAGCCCCTCATGCACGCCGCAGTTCAGGCGGCCGCGCTGGCGGATCGCCGCCAGGGTCGGGCTTTCCCTGATCTCAGGCAGGGCGGCGGGCGCGCGGGCGGACGGCTCGCGGGTTTCCGGCGCTTCCGGTTCGGCCGGCCTGTGACAGGCGCCCGTCGCTGCCGCCAAGGCCGCCGCCAGAACCGCCGCCCGCCCCGCTCCGCCCCGCCATCTCCGCATTCGTCCGCCGCTCCGTCTTGCACCCTGCGACAGTTTAGAGCCCTCTAGGCCCGGAACCGCAACCCGCCGGAGCGCTCATGCCGCCCATTTCCGACCGAACCCGCCTGATCTCCAGCGCCACCCGGCGCGGCAGGGGGCGCCGTCCGGTCAATCCGCCGGTGGAGCGCGCCTCGACCATGCTCAGCGACGATCCCGCCCGGATGCAGGAGGGTTCGGACGGCCCCGTCTATGGGCTGGACGGCACGAGCGCGGCGCGCGAACTGCGCACCCTGCTGGCGGACATGGAGGGCGCGGCCGACGCCTTCCTGGTCCCCTCGGGCCTGGCGGCCGTGACCGTGCCGTTGCTGGCCCTGCTGCGCCCCGGCGACGAGGTGGTCACGACCGACGCCGTCTATGGCCCGACGCGCCGCTTCCTGACGCGCCATCTGGCCGCGCGCGGGGTCGGCGCCCGGTTCCACCCCGCCGACGCCTCGACCGACGCCATCCTGGCCGGCATCGGGCCGCAGACGCGGATTCTGCTGATCGAGGCGCCCGCCTCCCTGTCCTTCGACATGGTCGACGTCCCCGCCCTGGCCGCCGCCTGCCGCGCGCGTGGCGTCCTGACCGTCATGGACAACACCTGGGCGGCGGGGCTGGCCTTCCGTCCGCTGGCGCATGGAATCGACGTCAGCGTCCAGGCCCTGACGAAATACGTGGGCGGCCATTCCGACATCCTGATGGGCGGGATCGCCGCCGGCGCGCCCGAAGTCCTTCGCGCCCTAACGCACGCCATCGAGGACATGGGCTGGCATGTCTCGCCCGACGACGCATGGCTGGCGTTGAGGGGCATTCGCACCCTGCCCCTGCGGTATCAGGCCCAGGCGCGCTCGGCCCTGCAGGTCGCCCAATGGCTGCAGACGCGGCCCGAGGTGGCGCAGGTCCTCTATCCGCCCCTGCCGGGCTCCGTCGGGCATGAGCTGTGGCGGCGCGACTTCGACGGCGCGGCCTCGATCATGGGGCTGGTGATGAAGGGCGGCGACACGGCGGCGGCCCACGCCTTCATGCGGGCGCTGAGCCTGTTCGGCATGGGATATTCCTGGGGCGGCTATGAAAGCCTGGTCACCCATGAAACGCCGCAGTTGACCCATCGCCTGCACGCCCCCGCCCTGCCCGGCCAGCTTCTGCGCCTGCATATCGGGCTTGAGGACCCAGTCGACCTGATGAACGACCTGGAAGGCGGGCTCGCTGGATGGCAAGCGCAGTTGAACGCCTGATCGCGCCTTCGCCGTTCAGAAACCGAAGGCCAGGCGCAAGAGCCCGCGCGCGACCAGCGCCAGCCCCATGACGCTGAGCGTCGCGCCGATCACGAACACCACGCGGAAATGCCGGTGCAGAAAGTAAAGGATGTCGCCTGCCATGTGCGCTGACCCAAAAGGTTAACACAACTATAACATTTGACGGACGAACGTCGCAACAAGCGTGCGTGATCAGACCAATCGGCTCTGCACCAGAGCGGCCGCCACGAAGCTGGCGAACAGCGGGTGCGGCGCGAAGGGCCGGCTGCGGTATTCCGGGTGATACTGCACGCCGATGAACCAGGGGTGGTCCCGGCGCTCGACCGTCTCGGGCAGGACGCCATCCGGCGACAGGCCGGCGAAGAACAGCCCGCCCTTCTCCTCCACCGCCTGGCGGTAGTTGATGTTCACCTCATAGCGGTGACGGTGGCGCTCGTTGATATGGGTCGCGCCGTAAATCTCGGCGATCCGGGAGCCCTCCGCCAGGGTCGAGTCATAGGCGCCCAGGCGCATGGTGCCGCCCAGGTCGCCGCCGTGCTCGCGCTTCACGCGCTCATTGCCCTGGACCCATTCGGTCATCAGGCCGACGACCGGCTCGTCGGCCGGGCCGAACTCGGTCGAGGTGGCCTTGGGGAAGCCGGCCAGGTTCCGCGCCGCCTCGATCACCGCCATCTGCATGCCGAAGCAGATGCCGAAATAGGGAATCTTGCGCTCGCGGGCGAAGCGGGCCGCCTCGATCTTGCCCTCGGCCCCGCGCTCGCCGAAACCGCCGGGAACCAGGATGGCGTGGGCGCCTTCCAGGCGCTGGGCGCAGGCCTCGGGCGCGCCCTCGAAGGTGTCGGCCTCGACCCAGTCGATGTTGACCTTGACGTTGTTGGCCACGCCGCCGTGCTGCAGCGCCTCGATCAGCGACTTATAGGCGTCCTTCAGGACGGTGTATTTGCCGACCACGGCGATGGTGACCTCGCCGTCCGGGTGCAGGCGGCGACGCACGATCTCGTTCCAGCCGGACAGCTCCGGCTCCGGCGCGTCGGTCAGGCCGAAGTGGGCCAGCACCTGGGTGTCCAGGCCCTCGCGGTGATAGTCCAGCGGCACCGCGTAGATGTCGGCCGAGTCCATCGCCTGAATGACGCTGTCGGGGCGGACGTTGCAGAACTGGGCGATCTTGCGCTTTTCGTCGGCCGGGATCGGCGCCTCGCAGCGGCACAGCAGGATGTCGGGCTGGATGCCGATGGAGCGCAGCTCCTTGACCGAGTGCTGCGTCGGCTTGGTCTTCATCTCGCCGGCGGTCTTGATGAAGGGCAGCAGGGTCAGGTGGACGAAGCACGACTGGCCGCGCGGCAGGTCCTGCTCCAGCTGACGGATGGCTTCGAAGAAGGGCAGGCCCTCGATGTCGCCGACCGTGCCGCCGATCTCGACCAGGACGAAGTCCACGTCCTCGCCGTCGTCGGTCTTGGCCGGGTTCAGGCAGAACTGCTTGATCTGGTCAGTGACGTGCGGAATCACCTGGACGGTCGCGCCCAGATAGTCGCCGCGACGCTCCTTCTCGATGATCGTCTGATAGATCCGGCCGGTCGTGATGTTGTCCGACTTGGCCGCCGAGACGCCAGTGAAGCGCTCGTAGTGGCCGAGGTCGAGGTCCGTCTCGGCGCCGTCGTCGGTCACGAAGACCTCGCCGTGCTGATACGGGCTCATCGTGCCCGGATCGACGTTGAGATAAGGGTCCAGCTTGCGCAGGCGGACCTTGTAGCCACGCGCCTGCAGAAGAGCGCCGAGAGCGGCGGAAGCGAGGCCTTTTCCGAGGGAGGAAACCACGCCGCCGGTGATGAACACATAGCGAGCCATGGGCGGACACCTTACTCCATGATTCGTCCCCCGCGGAGAGCGCTCGGGAAAAATCAGTTGATCAAAAGAAGAAAGCGCGCCTTGCGGCGCGCTTCCCCAAACTCGATGGCGGCGTCGCCCTTACTGGGCGGGCGCGCCCTGGCCGGCCGGAAGGCTGGCTTCCAGGTCATCCAGCGACGGAGCCGCCGGCTGGGCCGGAGCGGCCGGGGCGGCTTCCGGGGCCGGAGCCGTTTGCTGCGGCTGGTCGACGGCGATGGAGCCGACGGCCTCGGCGTCGATCACCGAGCGCGAGCCCCGCGCGAAGTTGCCCGCGATCGTCAGGCCGATGGCGCAGACGAAGAAGGCCACCGCCAGGATGGACGTCGTGCGGGTCAGCAGATTGCCCGCTCCCCGCGCCGTCATGAAGCCCGAAGGACCGCCGCCCATGCCCAGGGCGCCGCCCTCGGAACGCTGCAGCAGGATCACGGCCGACAGGGCGACCGAGATGAGGATCATGGCGACGAGCAGAATGGTCTGGAGCATGGCGTCATTCATGTGGGCGCAGAGGCGCGCCGATCAAGCGGCGGCCTCTAACACTGTTGGCGGTTTCGGGCAAACGGCTCGGCGCTCAGGCCGCGCGAATGATGCCCAGGAAGTCGTCGGCCTTCAGCGAGGCGCCGCCGACCAGGGCGCCGCCGACTTCCGGCACCGCCAGGATTTCGGCCGCGTTCGACGGCTTGACCGAGCCGCCGTAGAGGATCGGCGCAGTCCGGCCGCCCTCGCCCAGCTTGGCGACCATGGCGGCGCGCACGGCGGCGTGGACCTCCTCGATCTGCTCCAGCGTGGGCGTCAAGCCCGTGCCGATGGCCCAGACCGGCTCATAGGCGACGGCGAAGGCCTTGCCCGCCAGCGAGGCCGGCAGCGACCCCGCGACCTGACGGCTGACGACCTCGACGGCCTGGCCGGCTTCGCGCTCCTGCAGGGTCTCGCCGATGCAGACGATGGGCTCCAGGCCGGCAGCCAGGGCCGCCTCGACCTTGGCGGCGACGTCGGCGTCGGTCTCGCCGAATCCGGCGCGGCGCTCCGAGTGGCCGAGAATCACCAGGGTCGCGCCCGCATCGCGGACCATCTCGGCCGAGACCGAGCCGGTATAGGCGCCCGAGGACGCAGCGTGGCAGTCCTGCCCGCCGATCTCGACCGCGCCGCCCGCCAGGGCGCGCGCCATGCGCTCGATCAAGGTGGCGGGCGGACACAGGGCCACGCGACAGGCCGCAGCCTGCGTCTTCAGCGCCCTTTCAAGGGTTTCAGCCTCGGCCAGGCTCGCGCCCAGGCCGTTCATTTTCCAGTTGCCGGCGACCAGCTTCACAGATTGTTTCATGCGGCCTGTCTAGTGGCGGCCGCGGCGGAAGCCAAGATGTCGTCAAGCCTCACTTGCGGCGGCGGCCCTGCTCCCCCTATACGCGACCCTTGGCGCCCTTTCGACGCCGGCCCTCGTCAGGTTCTTCTTCGATGATCACGCTCTTCCGCAACTTCGCCAAGTCGAAATGGGCCGCGGGCCTGTTCGCCCTGATCATCCTCAGCTTCCTGGTGGTCGGCGCCCAGTCCGACATCTTCGCCAACCTGGGGCCGCGCCACATCATCAGCGCCGGCGACCGCAGCGTGGATTCGGGGCAGTTCCGCGCCGACTTCGAGCGCGTGCGCACCAATCTGCAGGAACAGGCCGGCCGTCCCGTCAGCTATGACGACATGGTCAAGGAGAACCTGCACCAGCAGTATCTCGACAGCCAGACCCAGCGCCTGGGCTTCCTGGACTGGGCCTATAAGGCCGGCATCCGCCCCGGCAAGGAGCTGGTTCTGGCGCAGATCCGCAAGATCCCCGCCTTCTTCAACCAGATCACAGGCCAGTTCGACAAAGACCTCTACACCCAGGCCCTGGCCCAGCAGAACCTGACCTCGGAAATGCTCGAGCAGGACCTACGCGACCAGTATGTGACCGCCCACGTCGGCTCGGCCGTGTTCGCCGGCCTGCAGGCGCCGCGCGTCTATGCCGCCCTGCTGGCGGGCCAGGCGCTGGAGACCCGCGACGGCCGCTGGTTCACCGTCACCCAGGACATGGCCGGCCGCGCCGCCGCCCCGACCGACGCCCAGCTGACCGCCTTCATGAAGGAGAACGAAGAGCGCCTGCGCAGCCCCGAGTTCCGCATGATCTCCCTGGTCCTGTTCACCCCGGGTCCGAACGATCCGCGCCCGACCGTCACCGAGGAGCAGATCAAGGAGCGCTATGAGTTCCGCAAGGCCGCCCTGGCCGAGCCGGAGAAGCGCACCTTCATGACCCTGACGGTCCCGACCAAGGCCGCCGCCGACAAGATCGCCGCCGACCTGCGCGCCGGCCAGAACCCGGCCGACGTGGCCAAGGCCAACAACATCCAGCTGGGCGATTACAAGGCCACGCCGCAGGCCGCCGTGGGCGACCCCGCCGTCGGCGCCGCCGTTTTCGGCCTGGCCGTCGACCAGGTCTCGGCCCCGATCCAGGGCCGCCTGGGCTTCACCGTGGCCAAGGTGGCCGCCATCCAGCCCGGTCAGGCCGTGACGCTGGAGGGCGCCCGTCCCGCCCTGACTCAGGAACTGCAGGCCGAAGCCGTCAAGGCCGCGACCTACGCCAAGGTCGAGCAGTTCGAGAAGGCCCGCCAGGAAGGCAAGAACCTGGCCGCCGCCGCCGAAGCGGCCAAGGCTCGCGTGATCCAGCTGCCGCCCTTCACCCAGCAGGGCCAGCTTCCCGACGGCCGGCCGATGAACGCCCCGCGCCAGGTCCTGGAAAGCGCCTACGCCCTGTCCAAGGGCGGCGAAAGCGACGTGATCGACGCCGGCGACGGCCAGTATTTCGCCGTGCGCCTGGACGACATCCGCGCGGCCGCCCTGCCGACCCTGGACGAAGTCCGCGCCCCGCTGGCCCAGCAATGGACCCTGCGTGAGAACGCCCGCCGCCTGTCGGCCAAGACCGAAGAACTGGCCGGGCGCGTCCGCGCCGGCGAGGACATCGCCAAGGTGGCCGCCGAATCCGGCGCCCAGCTGACCGTCCGCACCGGCGTGCAGCAGAGCCGCGCGGCCCAGGCCGAAGTCGGCGACGGCGTCCTGCGCGGCCTGTTCGGCCAGGGCAAGGGTCAGGTCTTCTCCGGCCAGCAGACGCAGGACAGCTTCATCGTCGGCCGCGTCGACGCCGTTCACGCCGCCGTCCCGGCCCTGGCCGCGCCGCTGGCCGAGCAGGCCCGTCCGCGCCTGACCGAAGAGCTGGCCAACGCCATGGCCGACCGCACCATCGCCGCGGCCGCCGCTCGCACCAAGTCGCGCAACGACCCGGCCCTCGCCCTGCAGGCCCTGGGCGTCGAGGCGCCGACCGCCGCGCCCGCGACGCCCGCCAAGAAGTGATGGCTCAGGAACAGACCGCAGCGCAGCGCGACCCCTTCATCGCCGGTCTGACGGCGGGCCGGCCCCAGGTGCTGGTCCGCCGCTTGGTCGACGATCTGGAGACCCCCGTCTCGGCCTTCCTGAAGGTCGGGCACGGGCGGCGCTACGCCAGCCTGTTCGAGTCGGTCGAGGGCGGCGCCGTCAACGGTCGCTACTCCTTCGTCACCCTGTCGCCGGACGTGGTCTGGCGCTGCCGCGACGGCAAGGCCGAGATCGCGCGCGGCGCCGATGTCCTGGCCGATATCTTCACGCCCGAAGACAGGCCCGCGCTGGGGTCCCTGCGCGCCCTGATCGCGGCGACGAAGTTCGACCTGCCCGCCGACCTGCCGCCGATGGCCGCCGGACTGTTCGGCGTCTTCGGCTATGACATGGTGCGGCTGCTGGAGCCGCTGGGCCCGGCCAATCCCGACCCGTTGGACCTGTCCGACGCCGTCATGGCGCGCCCGGCCCTGGTCGCCATCTTCGATTCGGTGAAGCACGAGATCGTGCTGATCTCCGCGGCCTATCCCGACACGGCGGCCGATCCGGCCCAGGCCTACACCGCCGCCGAGGCCCGGCTGGAGGATTTCGAGGACCGCCTGCGCGGCCCCTGCCCATCCAGCGCGAGGTCGAGCCGGTTCCCGCGCCCGCCTTCCATTCCGACGTGGACGAGGCCGCCTTCGGCCGCATGGTCGCGCGGGCCAAGGACTACATCGCCGCCGGCGACATCTTCCAGGTGGTGCTGGCGCACCGCTTCTCGGCGCCGTGGGACCAGGACCCGTTCGCCTTCTACCGGGCGCTGCGTCGCGGCAACCCGTCGCCCTATCTGTTCTTCCTCGACTACGTTGACTTCCAACTGGCCGGGTCCAGCCCGGAAATCCTGGTCCGGTTGAAAGACGGCCGCGTCACCATCCGCCCCCTGGCCGGCACCCGCCCGCGCGGCGCCACGCCCGAGCAGGACAAGGCGCTGGAGGCCGAACTGCTGGCTGATCCCAAGGAGCGGGCCGAGCACCTGATGCTGCTGGACCTGGGCCGCAACGACGTGGGCCGCGTCTCATCGCCCGGCTCGGTCGAGGTCACGGAAAGCTTCGTGGTCGAGCGCTACAGCCAAGTCATGCACATCGTCTCCAACGTCAACGGCGCGGCCGATCCCAAGCTGGACGCAGTGGACACGCTTCTGGCCGCCCTGCCCGCCGGCACCCTGTCGGGCGCGCCTAAGGTGCGGGCCATGGAGGTTATCGACGAGCTTGAGACCGAGAAGCGCGGCGTCGGCTATGGCGGCGGCGTGGGCTACATCTCGGCCAACGGCGAGGCGGACATCTGCATCGTCCTGCGCACCGCCATGTTCGCGCGCGGCAAGATCTTCGTCCAGGCCGGCGCCGGCGTCGTCGCCGACAGCGATCCGGCCGCCGAATACGCCGAGACCCTGGCCAAGGCCCGTGCTCCGATGAAGGCGGCCGAGGACGCGTGGCGCTTCACCGCGACCACTCGCGGCCAGGGCGCCGGCGGATCAGTCTAAGGATTGGAAACCGTGGAACCCTGGTCAAACGACACGCCGGGGCCCGCGACCATGGTCCCGGCCAGAAGGACCGCCGCTGTGGCGGCGAAGGCGGCTGCGGCCAGCAGGCGCAGGGGTTTCGGCTGCTCGGCCGGCGCCTCGTTCAACAGGGCGCGGGCGTTACGAATGGCTTCAAGAGGGGTCAAGACGGAATTCTTCCGATGGCGATGCCCCTGTATCGCCTGGACAGCTTAACGTCCGCTTTCATTCGGCCCGCTTGGTCCCCCTACGCTTGGCCCCCCGCCTCCCCCCGTCCTAAGAAGCCTTCGCCATGATCCTCGTCGTCGATAACTACGACAGCTTCACCTACAACCTCGTCCACTACCTCGCGGAGCTGGGCGCCCAGACGCACGTTGTCCGCAACGACGACCTGACCGTCGAAGAAGCCTGGGCGCTGAAGCCCGAGGCGGTCCTGCTGTCCCCCGGCCCCTGCGCCCCCGACCAGGCGGGCATCTGCCTGCCGCTGCTGCAGACGGCGGCGCAGACCATGCCCATCCTGGGCGTCTGCCTGGGCCACCAGTCGATCGGCCAGGCCTTCGGCGGCGAGGTGGTGCGCGCCAAGACCCTGATGCACGGCAAGACCTCGCCCATCCTGCACGAAGGGCGCGGTGTGTTCGGCGGCCTGCCCTCGCCCTTCACGGCGACGCGCTACCACTCCTTGGCCGTGCGCCGCGAAACCCTGCCCGACGCGCTGGAGGTCACCGCCTGGACCGAGGATGGCGAGATCATGGGCCTGTCGCACCGCACACGGCCGATCCACGGCGTCCAATTCCACCCGGAATCCATCGCCACCGAACACGGCCATGAGATGATCGCCAACTTCCTCGACCTGGCGGGCGTCCGGCGCCTGGCGACGGTCTGACGCCATGGACACCATAAAGCCCCTGCTGGCCAAGCTGGTCGACGGCCAGGTGCTGACCCTGGACGAGGCCAAGGCCTTCTTCGCCGCCTGCCTGCGCGGCGAACCGACCCCGTCCCAGGTCGCCGCCGCCGTCACCGCCCTGCGCATTCGCGGCGAGACGGTGGACGAGATCGTCGCCTTCGCCAGCGCCATGCGCGACGCCGCCCTGTCGCTGAACCACCCGTTCGACGAGGTGATCGACACCTGCGGCACCGGCGGCGACGGCCAGCACACCTACAATGTCTCGACGGCCGCCGCCTTCGTGCTGGCGGGCGCGGGCCTGAAGGTCGCCAAGCACGGCAACCGAGCCGTCAGCTCCAAGTCCGGTTCGTCCGACGTTCTGGCCGCCCTGGGCGTCAATCTGGACGCCACGCCCGCCCAGCAAGCGCGGGCGCTGGACCGGGCGGGCGTCGCCTTCCTGTTCGCCCCGACCTATCACGGGGCCATGCGCCACGTCGGGCCGGTGCGTGGCGAGATCGGCTTCCGCACCGTGTTCAACCTGCTGGGGCCGCTGTGCAATCCGGCTGGCGCGACGCATCAGGTCATGGGCGTCTATGATCCCGCCCTGCTGGAGCCGCTGGCCGAGGTGCTGGGCCGACTGGGCGCCAGGCGAGCCTGGACCGTCAACGGCCAGGGCCTGGACGAGTTGACCACCACGGGGCCGACCGAGGTGGCGGAATGGAAGGACGGCGCCGTGCGCCGCTTCACCGTCACCCCCGCCGACGCCGGACTGCCGCTGGCGACCATGGACGACCTGCGCGGCGGCGACGCCGAGCACAATGCGGCGGCCCTGACGGCCCTGCTGGCGGGCGAGCGCGGGCCTTACCGCGACATCGTCCTGCTGAACGCCGCCGCCGCTTTGGTTGTGGCCGGGCGGGCCGACGACCTGAAATCGGGCGCCGAGCTCGCCGCCGCCGTCATCGACGACGGCCGCGCCGCCGCCGCCCTGGCTGAACTGGTGCGCGTCTCCCACGCGCCGATCGAAGACGAGGACGCCTGATGAGCGACGTTCTGGACCGCATCGCCGCCTACAAGCGCGAGGACGTCGCCGCCCGCAAGGCCGCCGTATCGCAGGACGCCATCGAGGCGCGCGCGAAAAAGGCTTCGGCCCCGCGCGGCTTCCGCGCCGCCCTGGCCAGCCGCTTCGCCGAAACTGGCCGCCCGGCCCTGATCGCCGAGATCAAGAAGGCCAGCCCGTCCAAGGGCCTGATCCGCGCCGACTTCGACCCGCCCGTTCTGGCCCAGGCCTATGAACGCGGCGGCGCGTCCTGCCTGTCCGTGCTGACCGACGGCCCCAGCTTTCAGGGCGACGACGCCCATCTGACCGCCGCGCGGGCCGCCGTGGCCCTGCCCTGCCTACGCAAGGACTTCCTGGTCGATCCGTGGCAGGTGGCCGAGAGCCGGGCGCTGGGCGCCGACTGCATCCTGATCATCATGGACATGATCGACGACGCCCTGGCCGCTGAACTGCTCGCCGAGGCGACCCGCTGGGGCATGGACGCCCTGATCGAGACGCACGACGCGGACGAGATGGCGCGCGCCGCCAAGCTGGTCGAGGGCCGCGACGACGCCCTGATCGGCGTCAACAACCGCTCGCTGCGGACCTTCGAGGTCGATCTGGCGACGACGGAGCAACTGGCGGCGATGAGCCCGGAAGGCGCGTTGCTGGTCGCCGAAAGCGGCCTGTTCACGCCGCAGGACGTGGCGCGCGTGGCGAAGGCTGGCGCGCGCGCCCTGCTGGTCGGCGAAAGCCTGATGCGACAGGCGGACGTGGAAGCCGCGACGCGAGCTTTGCTGGCTTAAGCTCCCACCCGCAAAGCACCTTCAATCGTCATTCTCGGGCTTGTCCCGAGAATCCGGAAACGCAACGGGCTGCAAGGCTTAAGCGACGCCATCAATGTCGGAGTCTCTGGACCCCCGGCACGAGGCCGGGGATGACGGAGCAAAGAAGGCCAACAAGCGTCGAAGGTCAGCCTCAGCCCGCCTTCGCCGCAATCACCCGCAGCACCGCATCCGCCGCCAGTTCCGACGGGTCCGGCCCGCCGCGCCCCATCAGGTCCAGCGCCTGGGTCTGACGACGCGCCTGATCGGCCGCCGCCTCGGGATCGGTCAGCAGCCGCCCTACCGCCTTCGCCAGGGCCTGCGGCGTCGCCTCATGCTGGATGAACTCAGGCGCGATGCGCTCGTCGGCGGCGATGTTGAACAGGGTGATGTGCTTGGCCGTCACCAGCCGCTTCATCAGGACATAGCTCAAGCCGTCGATCTTGTAGGCGATGACCATGGGCGCGCCGGCCAGGGCCAGTTCGGTCGAGACCGTGCCGCTGGTGGCCAGGGCGGCGTTCGCGGCCTTCATGGCGTCGTACTTGTCGGCCTCCTGCACGACATGGGTGCGGAATGGCCAGGCGGCGACGCGGCCCGCCACGTCGGCGGCGACGGTGCCCGCCGCGACGACGGCGACCTCCAACCCCGGAATCTCGCCCTTCAGACGCTTCGCCGCGTCTTCATAGACGGGCGTCATGCGCGTGATCTCGCTGGGCCGGCTGCCCGGCAGGACCAGCAGCAGGGGCGCATCCGCCGCAATGCCCCGCGCCGCGCGGAAACGGGCGCCGTCGGCCCCCGCCATGTCGACATGCAGCGCCTGCGAGCCGACGACCGTCGTCGGCAGGCCCGCCTTCTCGAACCAGGGCGCGTCCAGCGCATAGAGGGCCAGCAGGTGATCCACCGCCCCCGCCAGCGTCGTCGCCCGGCCCGGTCGCGAGGCCCACACCTGCGGCCCGACGTATTTGATCAGCGGCGTCTTCGGCGAAGCGGCGCGGATCGCCTGGGCCACGCGGATGGTGAAGCCCCAGCTGTCGATCAGCACCACGGCGTCCGGCTTCTCCGCCGCCGCCAGAGCCGCCGTCTCGGCCACGCGCTTCTTGACCCGACCATAGGCCTTCAGCCCCTCGATCCAGCCCAGGATCGACAGTTCGGCGATGTCGAAGGGGCTGACGACGCCCTCGGCCGCCATCTTGGGACCGCCCACGCCGACGAAGACCACGTCATCGCCCAACCGCGCCTTCAGCGTGCGCGCCAGACCGGCCCCCAGGGCGTCGCCCGAAGCCTCGGCCGCCACCAGCATGACCTTCAGGGGTCGACTCATCGTTCCACTCCCCAGACGAACAAGCCCAGACGGTCGGCCGCCTCGACCAGACCTTCGTGGTCGATGACGATCAACCGACCCTCAAACCCGCCGATTCCCGCCAGACCGGCGGCGGCGGCGAGCTCGACCGTCGTCGGTCCAATAACGGGCATGTCGACGCGCAGATCCTGGATCGGCTTCGGCGCCTTGCCCAACGCGCCGCGCGCGAAACCCGGCGAGCCGCGCAGGTCGGCGGGCAGATGCGCCACGCGGCGCAGCATCTCGTCCGTGCCTTCCTGCGCCTCGACCGCCAGCACCAGGCCGTCGCAGACGACGGCGCCCTGACCGATGTCAAGTTCGCCTGATTTTTCAGCGACATGCAGCGCCTTCTTTAGATCCGAAAGCTGCTCTTCGGTCGGCGTCACTCGGCCTAGAGCCCCCGCCGTCAGCATCTCGCCGCCCAGAAGATCGTCCGCGCCCTCGACGGCGAAGCCTTCGTCCTCGAACACCGACAGGATCTTGCGCAGCAGGGCGTCGTC
Source organism: Brevundimonas naejangsanensis (assembly GCF_003627995.1). Lineage (NCBI taxonomy): Bacteria > Pseudomonadati > Pseudomonadota > Alphaproteobacteria > Caulobacterales > Caulobacteraceae > Brevundimonas > Brevundimonas naejangsanensis. Next base: position 2,843,800 of record NZ_CP032707.1, read on the forward strand.
GCCCTTCGACGCCGCCGCGATGATGCCGGGCAGCAGGGATGCGCCCTTCAGATCGGGCTTCAAGGTCTTGAAATCTGGGCGATTGACGTAGCCCGCCAGACACACCGCACGGCAACCCTCGGCGCGCATGGCCTTCAGGATCTTGCCGATCTCGGCCATGCCGAAGTCCTGCCCCGGCCAGCGGTGCAGGTGGGCGTCGGCGAAACCCTTCAGGCGGATGATGAAGACCTCGCGCCCCTCGGCCTCGCAGCGCTGGGCGACGCGGATGGGCAGATCGCCAGAACCCGCGATCAGGGCCAGCTTGGGCGCGGTCGTCATTCCGCGCCCGGCAGGCACAGCGGGCGCTTGCCGCCGTCACGGATGAAGGCGACGATCTCCATGATCTCGGGCAGGTCGGCATAGGCCTGCTCGACCCGATCCAACCGCTCGGCGAAGACGCCGTCGCCCTCGAACAGATCACGATAGGCGGCCAGCAGGCGACGCACCGCGTCCTTGCCGTAGCCCTTGCGTTTCAGCCCGATCAGGTTGAGGCCGTGCAGGCTGGCGTGGTTGCCCCAGGCCGAGCCGTAGGGAATGACGTCGCGCGTCACTGCGGCCAAGCCGCCGACGATGGCGCCCTGCCCCACCCGGCCGTTCTGGTGCACGGCGCACAGGCCGCCCAGGAAGACCTTGTCGCCGATCCGGGCGTGGCCGCCCAGCGTGGCGTTGTTGGCCATGACGACGTTGTCGCCGACCACGCAATCGTGCCCGACGTGGGCGCCGGTCATGAACAGGTTGTTCGAGCCGACGCGGGTCACGCCCGTCCCCTGCGGCGTGCCCCGGTTGAAGGTGCAGTGCTCGCGGATCAGGTTGTTCTCGCCGATCTCCAGCCGCACCGGCTCGCCCTTGTAGCCGCCGTGCTGCGGATCACCGCCGATGACGGCGAAGGGGTGGATGGTCGTGTTCGCGCCTATGCTCGCATCCTGCTGGATCACGACGTGGCTGACCAGGCGCACGCCCTCGGCCAGGGTCACGCCCGGTCCGACCGTGCACCAGGGGCCGATGGCGACCCGTCCGCCAGGGCCGCCGAGGCGTCGACAATGGCGGTCGGGTGGATGCTCACTGGGCGGGCTCCGCCACGGTCACGACCATGGCCATGAACTCGGCCTCGGCGGCCAGCTTGCCGTCGATGAAGGTCTCGCCGCGGAACTTGTAGGCGTCGCCGCGCGCCTTGATCACCTTGACCTCCATGCGCAGCTGGTCGCCGGGGCGAGCGGGCTTGCGGAAGCGCACGCCGTCGATCGACATGAACATGATGACCTTGTCCGCCACGGCCACGTCCAGCGACTTGGACATCAGCAGGGCGCCCGTCTGGGCCATGGCCTCGACGATCAGCACGCCCGGCATGACCGGGTCGATCGGGAAGTGACCGGGGAAGAAGGGCTCGTTATGGGTGACGTTCTTGATGCCGACGATCGAGGTCGCCGCCACGAAATCCTCGGCCTTGTCGACCAGCAGGAAGGGGTAGCGATGCGGCAGGCGACGCATCACCTCGGCGTAGTCGATCTTGTTGTCTTCGCTCATTCTTTCGATTCCTTCGCGCCCTTCTTCTGGGACGCCTGTTTGGACAGCCACACCGTCTCGCGCAAGAACTGGCGGAGCGGTTTGGCGGGATAGCCGGACCAGGTCTCGCCCGGCGGAATGTCGGCCAGGACGCCGCCGCCGGCCGCGACGCGGGCGCCTTCGCCGATGGTGATGTGGTCGCCCACGCCCGCCCGGCCGCCGAAGATGCAGTTGTCGCCGCTGGTGACCGAACCCGAGATGCCGGTGTGCGCCGCCATCAGGTTGTTGCGGCCGATGACGCAGTTGTGGCCGATCATGACCAGATTATCGATCTTGGTGTTCTCGCCGATGACGGTGTCGTCGTAGGCGCCCCGGTCGATGCAGGAGTTGGCGCCGACCGTCACCCCGTCCTGCAGGATCACGCGCCCCAACTGGGGGATGTCCACCGGCCCCGCCTTGGAGCCCGCCGCGCCGAAGCCCGCCTCGCCGATGCGCGCGCCGGCCAGCAGCGTCACCCGGTCGCCGACCAGGGCGCAGCCCACGGTGACGTTGGCGCTGATCAGGCAGTCGCGGCCAATCTGCACGCCCGGCCCGATGACGGTGTTGGCCCCGATGCGCGTGCCGCGCCCGATACGAACGCCTTCGCCCAGGATCACGCCCGGCTCGACCACCACGGTGTCGTCCTCGGCGGCCTCGGCGACTGCGATGGCGCGGTCCAGACGGACCGGCCGGTGCAGCAGGGCTGACGCCCGCGCCCAACTCGCCTGCGCCTCGCCCGAGACGATGACGGCGGCGCCAAGGGGCGCCAGGTCAACGGCCGACGCCGGCACGATCACGCAGCCGGCGTTCGTTTCAGCCAGGGCGGCGGCGAACTTGCGGTCGCCCATAAACGCGATCGCGCCCCGGTCCGCACTGGACAGGGGCGCGACGGCCGAGATGACGACTTCGCCGCCCCGGACGACCTCCCCGCCGATATGCTCGGCGAGGGCGGCGACCGTCAGGGGCGACAGGGTCTGGAAGAACCTCGGATCGGGCATGGCCCGCCTTAGGACTGCGGCTGGGCCGGAACCGGCATGCGGTTGAAGTTCAACGTCGGCAGCTGGGCGTTCAGGCGCTGGATCACGGTGTCGGTGACTTCCATGGCCGGGTTCAGGATGAAGACGCTCTCGCGGTCCAGCATGATGCCGCAGCCCTTCTCCTGATAGACGGCGACCAGGATCGGCTCGATGGCTTCCGAGATCTTCTGGCGCTGCTGGGCCAGGGTGTAGCGCAGTTCGTTGTCGCGCGTGGCTTCCAGTTGCTGGGCTTCCTGGATGCGCTGCTGCAGGGCCTGACGGCGCTGGTTCATCTGATCGGCCGGGATGGTCGCCGCGCCTTGCTGCAGAGCCTGGGCCTCGGTCTGGATGGCGGTGGCGTAGGGCTGAAGCTCGCCCTGCACTTCCTTGGCCAGTTGCTCGACGCGGGTCTGGACGGCCTGACCGACGGTCGACTGGGCCAGGACGCGCTGGCTGTAGAAGACGCAGACGCCGGGGATGGCCGGCCCCGGGTTGGCCGGGCCTTGCGTCTGGGCCAGGGCGGCCGATGCGGTCAGCGAAGCGAGGGCGAAGGCGCCGATAGCGATGAGTTTCATAATCTAAGCCTTAGTGGCGGCGGTCAGGCCGCGGTTAGAACTGGGTAGAGGTCGAGAAGCGGAAGGTCTCGGTCTTGTCGTAGTCTTCCTTGGCCATAACCTTGGACAGGTCGAAGCGGATCGGCCCCATCGGCGAGCGCCAGTGGATGCTGATGCCGGCGGCGGCGCGCAAAGCCAGGTCGTCGACGATGTTCGGGTTGCGCAGACCCGTCGCCGAGTCGACCAGATAACGGTCGTCCAGCTTGCCGATGGTGCCGACATCGGCAAACAGCGAAGTCTTGATGCCGTATTCCTCGGGCAACATGTTCGGCAGCGTCAGTTCAACCGTGCCGATGGCGTAGAAGTTGCCGCCCAGGGCGTCGGTCGTGGTCAGGTCGCGCGCGCCCATGCCCGCCGTTTCGAAGCCGCGGAAGGTGTTGCCGCCCTTGAAGAAGCGGTCGTTGATCCGGATCGGGTCGCCGTTCCAGCCGCTGACGTAGCCCGCCTGGCCCTGGACGCTGACCACCCAGTTTGGGCGGATGCCGTAGTACCAGGAGGCGTCGGCCTCGGTCTTGATGTAGTTCACGTCGCCGCCGATGCCGGCGAAGTCCTGACGCAGCGAGGCCGACCAGCCGCGCGTCGGCCGGACCGGATCGTTCAGCCGGCTCACCAGAAGGGTGTAGCCGGCCGAGGAGTTGATGAACGAGCCCGCCTGGTCGCACAGGGCCGAGGACCCGCCGCCTACGCCGCTGCCGCAGTAGCCGAAGGGGATGACGACCTCGTCGTCCTTCAGGAAGTAGCGGGTGCTGAAGTTGGCGTAGCCGTTCAGCGGATAGGTGACCCGCACCCCGCCGCCGGTCGAGCGATAATCGTAGGACGAGTATTTGCTCAGGTCGTAGCGGATGTGGAACAGGTCGAAGCCCGCCCGCACGTCGCGGCCCATGAACTTGGGCTCGGTGAAGCGGAAGTCGATCTGCTGGCGCAGCGAGCCCCACTCGGCGCGGGCCACGACGTTCTGGCCGCGACCGCGGAAGTTGCGCTCGGTGATGCCCAGGTTCAGCACGAAGGAGTCGACCGAGCTGAAGCCGGCGCCGACCGACAGTTCGCCAGTGGGCTGCTCCTCGACGGTGACGTTGACGACCGAACGGTCCGGCGCGCTGCCGCGCGTCTCCTCGATCTTCACGTCCTTGAAGAAGCCCAGGGCGCGCAGGTTGTTGCGCGAACGCTCGACCAGGGAGCGGTTGAAGGCGTCGCCCTCGCCCACCATCAGCTCGCGACGGATGACGCTGTCCAGGGTGCGGGTGTTGCCGACCACATTGATGCGGTCGATGTAGACGCGCTGCCCCTCGCGGACGTTGAAGGTCACATTGACCGTGTCCGTCTCGGGATCGGCCCGATAGGTCGGGTTGATCTCGACGAAGGCGTAGCCCGCCGAACCGGCGGCGAAGGTCAGGGTGTCGACCGCCGCCTGGATGCGATCGCTCTCATAGAGGTCGCCCTTGCGGATCGGCAGCAGCAACTGCAGGAAGTCGGCGTTCAGGCGGTCGTTCTCGGTGACGACCTTGATCTCGCCGAAGTTGTAGCGGTCGCCCTCGTCCACGGTCACGGTGACGCCGAACGCGCCGTTGTCCGGCTTCAGCTCGGACACGGACGACAGGATGCGGAAGTCGTAATAGCCGCGGTTGGTGTAGAATTTCCGCAGCTGCTCCCGGTCATAGTCCAGACGGTTCGGGTCGTAGTTGTCGTTCGTGCTGAACAGCCGCCACCAGGAAGACTGCTTGGTGACCATGACCTGACGCAGGTCGCTGTCCGAGAACGCCTTATTGCCCAGGAAGGTGATGGCGGCGATGCCCGTCTCGGGGCCCTCGTCGATCTCGAACACCACGTCGACGCGATTTCTGGTCCAGCTGGACCAGCTTGGGCGTCACGGTCGGCGGAGATCCGGCCCGACAGGCGATACAGTTCGGACGATCTTGCCGACGTCTTCCTGGACGCGGGGCGCGGGTTGTAGATGCCGCGCGGCTTGATGGTGACCTCATCGCGCAACTTCTTCTCGGCCAGGGCCTTGTTACCCTCGAAGGTCACCTGGTTGATGATCGGGTTTTCGCGATCTCGACGATCAGGTCGCCGTTTGGCCTGGAGCCCGATCTGGACGTCGGCGAACAGGCCCGTGCGCGACAGGGTGCGCACCGCCACGTCGATGGTCACGGCCGTCGATGGTGTCGCCGGGCTGGATCGGCAGATAGGACAGGACCGTGGTCTGGTCGATGCGCTGGTTGCCCCGCACCACGATGCGGTTGACCAGGGCGCGCTCGGTCTGGGGCGCCAGCTGCATCTGGGGGGCCTGGGAAGGATCCTGGGCCTGGGCAGCGGCCTGGGCAGGGGCCGCCTGCTGGGCCAGGGCCGGCTCAGCCAGTCCGGCGGCGAAGATCAGGGCCAGGGCGCTGACCCGAGAATGCGGCCAGGAGTCTGGATCATGAGGCGGCTGTCGTTTTGAGTCATGCGGGAAACCATCGGGGGCTGGCGTCGGCTCACGAGACGAGCCCGCCGAGGAATTTGAAGAGATTGAGCTTCTGCAGATCGTTCCAGGTCGCGAACAACATCAAACCCGCCAGCAAAGCAAGACCGACCCGATATCCCGCTTCCTGAACCCGGGCGGCCATCGGACGGCGCGCCACGGCTTCATAGGCGTAGAACAGCAGGTGCCCCCCATCCAGAACGGGAATAGGCATCAGATTAAGAAAGCCGATTCCGACCGAAAGTATGGCGGCGAAGCTCGTCAGCGTCAAGCAAGAGATGCGAACGATGGCCCAGGGCTCGGAATTGGCCGCGACGGCCGCGTTGGTCAAGGCCCCGGAAGCTTGGCGATTCCCAGCGCCCGCTGAACTGATCGCCGGTCTCGCGGCCGGTGAAGATGCGACGATATAGGTCAGGGTGGTGCTCAGGATGGCGCCGGTTTCGCGCACCCCCTGCCCCCAGCCGCGACGGGCCGTAGCGGACATGGCGAATCTCGTCGCGCGTCGAACCCAGAGCCAGGCCGATGCGGCCCACGCTGACCCGGCCGGCGATGCGGTCGGTCTCGACCCGGCGCTCGGGCGTGGCGGTCAGTTGCACGGCGCGGTCGCCGCGCTCGACGATGAAGCGCACCGGATCGCCGCTGCTCAGGGCCACCACGCGCGTCACCTCGCCGCCGTCAGAGATCAGCTTGCCGTTGACGTGGGTGATCAGGTCGCCCGGCAGGAAGCCCGCCGCGGCGGCCGGCGACTGGGCTGGACCTCCATCACCCGCGCGGGGCTTCGACGGCGCGGCCTCGATCATGGGGCTGGTGATGAAGGGCGGCGACACGGCGGCGGCCACGCCTTCATGCGGGCGCTGAGCCTGTTCGGCATGGGATATTCCTGGGGCGGCTATGAAAGCCTGGTCACCCATGAAACGCCGCAGTTGACCCATCGCCTGCACGCCCCCGCCCTGCCCGGCCAGCTTCTGCGCCTGCATATCGGGCTTGAGGACCCAGTCGACCTGATGAACGACCTGGAAGGCGGGCTCGCTGGATGGCAAGCGCAGTTGAACGCCTGATCGCGCCTTCGCCGTTCAGAAACCGAAGGCCAGGCGCAAGAGCCCGCGCGCGACCAGCGCCAGCCCCATGACGCTGAGCGTCGCGCCGATCACGAACACCACGCGGAAATGCCGGTGCAGAAAGTAAAGGATGTCGCCTGCCATGTGCGCTGACCCAAAAGGTTAACACAACTATAACATTTGACGGACGAACGTCGCAACAAGCGTGCGTGATCAGACCAATCGGCTCTGCACCAGAGCGGCCGCCACGAAGCTGGCGAACAGCGGGTGCGGCGCGAAGGGCCGGCTGCGGTATTCCGGGTGATACTGCACGCCGATGAACCAGGGGTGGTCCCGGCGCTCGACCGTCTCGGGCAGGACGCCATCCGGCGACAGGCCGGCGAAGAACAGCCCGCCCTTCTCCTCCACCGCCTGGCGGTAGTTGATGTTCACCTCATAGCGGTGACGGTGGCGCTCGTTGATATGGGTCGCGCCGTAAATCTCGGCGATCCGGGAGCCCTCCGCCAGGGTCGAGTCATAGGCGCCCAGGCGCATGGTGCCGCCCAGGTCGCCGCCGTGCTCGCGCTTCACGCGCTCATTGCCCTGGACCCATTCGGTCATCAGGCCGACGACCGGCTCGTCGGCCGGGCCGAACTCGGTCGAGGTGGCCTTGGGAAGCCGGCCAGGTTCCGCGCCGCCTCGATCACCGCCATCTGCATGCCGAAGCAGATGCCGAAATAGGGAATCTTGCGCTCGCGGGCGAAGCGGGCCGCCTCGATCTTGCCCTCGGCCCCGCGCTCGCCGAAACCGCCGGGAACCAGGATGGCGTGGGCGCCTTCCAGGCGCTGGGCGCAGGCCTCGGGCGCGCCCTCGAAGGTGTCGGCCTCGACCCAGTCGATGTTGACCTTGACGTTGTTGGCCACGCCGCCGTGCTGCAGCGCCTCGATCAGCGACTTATAGGCGTCCTTCAGGACGGTGTATTTGCCGACCACGGCGATGGTGACCTCGCCGTCCGGGTGCAGGCGGCGACGCACGATCTCGTTCCAGCCGGACAGCTCCGGCTCCGGCGCGTCGGTCAGGCCGAAGTGGGCCAGCACCTGGGTGTCCAGGCCCTCGCGGTGATAGTCCAGCGGCACCGCGTAGATGTCGGCCGAGTCCATCGCCTGAATGACGCTGTCGGGGCGGACGTTGCAGAACTGGGCGATCTTGCGCTTTTCGTCGGCCGGGATCGGCGCCTCGCAGCGGCACAGCAGGATGTCGGGCTGGATGCCGATGGAGCGCAGCTCCTTGACCGAGTGCTGCGTCGGCTTGGTCTTCATCTCGCCGGCGGTCTTGATGAAGGGCAGCAGGGTCAGGTGGACGAAGCACGACTGGCCGCGCGGCAGGTCCTGCTCCAGCTGACGGATGGCTTCGAAGAAGGGCAGGCCCTCGATGTCGCCGACCGTGCCGCCGATCTCGACCAGGACGAAGTCCACGTCCTCGCCGTCGTCGGTCTTGGCCGGGTTCAGGCAGAACTGCTTGATCTGGTCAGTGACGTGCGGAATCACTGGACGGTCGCGCCCAGATAGTCGCCGCGACGCTCCTTCTCGATGATCGTCTGATAGATCCGGCCGGTCGTGATGTTGTCCGACTTGGCCGCCGAGACGCCAGTGAAGCGCTCGTAGTGGCCGAGGTCGAGGTCCGTCTCGGCGCCGTCGTCGGTCACGAAGACCTCGCCGTGCTGATACGGCTCATCGTGCCCGGATCGACGTTGAGATAAGGGTCCAGCTTGCGCAGGCGGACCTTGTAGCCACGCGCCTGCAGAAGAGCGCCGAGAGCGGCGGAAGCGAGGCCTTTTCCGAGGGAGGAAACCACGCCGCCGGTGATGAACACATAGCGAGCCATGGGCGGACACCTTACTCCATGATTCGTCCCCGCGGAGAGCGCTCGGGAAAAATCAGTTGATCAAAAGAAGAAAGCGCGCCTTGCGGCGCGCTTCCCCAAACTCGATGGCGGCGTCGCCCTTACTGGGCGGGCGCGCCCTGGCCGGCCGGAAGGCTGGCTTCCAGGTCATCCAGCGACGGAGCCGCCGGCTGGGCCGGAGCGGCCGGGGCGGCTTCCGGGGCCGGAGCCGTTTGCTGCGGCTGGTCGACGGCGATGGAGCCGACGGCCTCGGCGTCGATCACCGAGCGCGAGCCCCGCGCGAAGTTGCCCGCGATCGTCAGGCCGATGGCGCAGACGAAGAAGGCCACCGCCAGGATGGACGTCGTGCGGGTCAGCAGATTGCCCGCTCCCCGCGCCGTCATGAAGCCCGAAGGACCGCCGCCCATGCCCAGGGCGCCGCCCTCGGAACGCTGCAGCAGGATCACGGCCGACAGGGCGACCGAGATGAGGATCATGGCGACGAGCAGAATGGTCTGGAGCATGGCGTCATTCATGTGGGCGCAGAGGCGCGCCGATCAAGCGGCGGCCTCTAACACTGTTGGCGGTTTCGGGCAAACGGCTCGGCGCTCAGGCCGCGCGAATGATGCCCAGGAAGTCGTCGGCCTTCAGCGAGGCGCCGCCGACCAGGGCGCCGCGACTTCCGGCACCGCCAGGATTTCGGCCGCGTTCGACGGCTTGACCGAGCCGCCGTAGAGGATCGGCGCAGTCCGGCCGCCCTCGCCCAGCTTGGCGACCATGGCGGCGCGCACGGCGGCGTGGACCTCCTCGATCTGCTCCAGCGTGGGCGTCAAGCCCGTGCCGATGGCCCAGACCGGCTCATAGGCGACGGCGAAGGCCTTGCCCGCCAGCGAGGCCGGCAGCGACCCCGCGACCTGACGGCTGACGACCTCGACGGCCTGGCCGGCTTCGCGCTCCTGCAGGGTCTCGCCGATGCAGACGATGGGCTCCAGGCCGGCAGCCAGGGCCGCCTCGACCTTGGCGGCGACGTCGGCGTCGGTCTCGCCGAATCCGGCGCGGCGCTCCGAGTGGCCGAGAATCACCAGGGTCGCGCCCGCATCGCGGACCATCTCGGCCGAGACCGAGCCGGTATAGGCGCCCGAGGACGCAGCGTGGCAGTCCTGCCCGCCGATCTCGACCGCGCCGCCCGCCAGGGCGCGCGCCATGCGCTCGATCAAGGTGGCGGGCGGACACAGGGCCACGCGACAGGCCGCAGCCTGCGTCTTCAGCGCCCTTTCAAGGGTTTCAGCCTCGGCCAGGCTCGCGCCCAGGCCGTTCATTTTCCAGTTGCCGGCGACCAGCTTCACAGATTGTTTCATGCGGCCTGTCTAGTGGCGGCCGCGGCGGAAGCCAAGATGTCGTCAAGCCTCACTTGCGGCGGCGGCCCTGCTCCCCCTATACGCGACCCTTGGCGCCCTTTCGACGCCGGCCCTCGTCAGGTTCTTCTTCGATGATCACGCTCTTCCGCAACTTCGCCAAGTCGAAATGGGCCGCGGGCCTGTTCGCCCTGATCATCCTCAGCTTCCTGGTGGTCGGCGCCCAGTCCGACATCTTCGCCAACCTGGGGCCGCGCCACATCATCAGCGCCGGCGACCGCAGCGTGGATTCGGGGCAGTTCCGCGCCGACTTCGAGCGCGTGCGCACCAATCTGCAGGAACAGGCCGGCCGTCCCGTCAGCTATGACGACATGGTCAAGGAGAACCTGCACCAGCAGTATCTCGACAGCCAGACCCAGCGCCTGGGCTTCCTGGACTGGGCCTATAAGGCCGGCATCCGCCCCGGCAAGGAGCTGGTTCTGGCGCAGATCCGCAAGATCCCCGCCTTCTTCAACCAGATCACAGGCCAGTTCGACAAAGACCTCTACACCCAGGCCCTGGCCCAGCAGAACCTGACCTCGGAAATGCTCGAGCAGGACCTACGCGACCAGTATGTGACCGCCCACGTCGGCTCGGCCGTGTTCGCCGGCCTGCAGGCGCCGCGCGTCTATGCCGCCCTGCTGGCGGGCCAGGCGCTGGAGACCCGCGACGGCCGCTGGTTCACCGTCACCCAGGACATGGCCGGCCGCGCCGCCGCCCCGACCGACGCCCAGCTGACCGCCTTCATGAAGGAGAACGAAGAGCGCCTGCGCAGCCCCGAGTTCCGCATGATCTCCCTGGTCCTGTTCACCCCGGGTCCGAACGATCCGCGCCCGACCGTCACCGAGGAGCAGATCAAGGAGCGCTATGAGTTCCGCAAGGCCGCCCTGGCCGAGCCGGAGAAGCGCACCTTCATGACCCTGACGGTCCCGACCAAGGCCGCCGCCGACAAGATCGCCGCCGACCTGCGCGCCGGCCAGAACCCGGCCGACGTGGCCAAGGCCAACAACATCCAGCTGGGCGATTACAAGGCCACGCCGCAGGCCGCCGTGGGCGACCCCGCCGTCGGCGCCGCCGTTTTCGGCCTGGCCGTCGACCAGGTCTCGGCCCCGATCCAGGGCCGCCTGGGCTTCACCGTGGCCAAGGTGGCCGCCATCCAGCCCGGTCAGGCCGTGACGCTGGAGGGCGCCCGTCCCGCCCTGACTCAGGAACTGCAGGCCGAAGCCGTCAAGGCCGCGACCTACGCCAAGGTCGAGCAGTTCGAGAAGGCCCGCCAGGAAGGCAAGAACCTGGCCGCCGCCGCCGAAGCGGCCAAGGCTCGCGTGATCCAGCTGCCGCCCTTCACCCAGCAGGGCCAGCTTCCCGACGGCCGGCCGATGAACGCCCCGCGCCAGGTCCTGGAAAGCGCCTACGCCCTGTCCAAGGGCGGCGAAAGCGACGTGATCGACGCCGGCGACGGCCAGTATTTCGCCGTGCGCCTGGACGACATCCGCGCGGCCGCCCTGCCGACCCTGGACGAAGTCCGCGCCCCGCTGGCCCAGCAATGGACCCTGCGTGAGAACGCCCGCCGCCTGTCGGCCAAGACCGAAGAACTGGCCGGGCGCGTCCGCGCCGGCGAGGACATCGCCAAGGTGGCCGCCGAATCCGGCGCCCAGCTGACCGTCCGCACCGGCGTGCAGCAGAGCCGCGCGGCCCAGGCCGAAGTCGGCGACGGCGTCCTGCGCGGCCTGTTCGGCCAGGGCAAGGGTCAGGTCTTCTCCGGCCAGCAGACGCAGGACAGCTTCATCGTCGGCCGCGTCGACGCCGTTCACGCCGCCGTCCCGGCCCTGGCCGCGCCGCTGGCCGAGCAGGCCCGTCCGCGCCTGACCGAAGAGCTGGCCAACGCCATGGCCGACCGCACCATCGCCGCGGCCGCCGCTCGCACCAAGTCGCGCAACGACCCGGCCCTCGCCCTGCAGGCCCTGGGCGTCGAGGCGCCGACCGCCGCGCCCGCGACGCCCGCCAAGAAGTGATGGCTCAGGAACAGACCGCAGCGCAGCGCGACCCCTTCATCGCCGGTCTGACGGCGGGCCGGCCCCAGGTGCTGGTCCGCCGCTTGGTCGACGATCTGGAGACCCCCGTCTCGGCCTTCCTGAAGGTCGGGCACGGGCGGCGCTACGCCAGCCTGTTCGAGTCGGTCGAGGGCGGCGCCGTCAACGGTCGCTACTCCTTCGTCACCCTGTCGCCGGACGTGGTCTGGCGCTGCCGCGACGGCAAGGCCGAGATCGCGCGCGGCGCCGATGTCCTGGCCGATATCTTCACGCCCGAAGACAGGCCCGCGCTGGGGTCCCTGCGCGCCCTGATCGCGGCGACGAAGTTCGACCTGCCCGCCGACCTGCCGCCGATGGCCGCCGGACTGTTCGGCGTCTTCGGCTATGACATGGTGCGGCTGCTGGAGCCGCTGGGCCCGGCCAATCCCGACCCGTTGGACCTGTCCGACGCCGTCATGGCGCGCCCGGCCCTGGTCGCCATCTTCGATTCGGTGAAGCACGAGATCGTGCTGATCTCCGCGGCCTATCCCGACACGGCGGCCGATCCGGCCCAGGCCTACACCGCCGCCGAGGCCCGGCTGGAGGATTTCGAGGACCGCCTGCGCGGCCCCCTGCCCATCCAGCGCGAGGTCGAGCCGGTTCCCGCGCCCGCCTTCCATTCCGACGTGGACGAGGCCGCCTTCGGCCGCATGGTCGCGCGGGCCAAGGACTACATCGCCGCCGGCGACATCTTCCAGGTGGTGCTGGCGCACCGCTTCTCGGCGCCGTGGGACCAGGACCCGTTCGCCTTCTACCGGGCGCTGCGTCGCGGCAACCCGTCGCCCTATCTGTTCTTCCTCGACTACGTTGACTTCCAACTGGCCGGGTCCAGCCCGGAAATCCTGGTCCGGTTGAAAGACGGCCGCGTCACCATCCGCCCCCTGGCCGGCACCCGCCCGCGCGGCGCCACGCCCGAGCAGGACAAGGCGCTGGAGGCCGAACTGCTGGCTGATCCCAAGGAGCGGGCCGAGCACCTGATGCTGCTGGACCTGGGCCGCAACGACGTGGGCCGCGTCTCATCGCCCGGCTCGGTCGAGGTCACGGAAAGCTTCGTGGTCGAGCGCTACAGCCAAGTCATGCACATCGTCTCCAACGTCAACGGCGCGGCCGATCCCAAGCTGGACGCAGTGGACACGCTTCTGGCCGCCCTGCCCGCCGGCACCCTGTCGGGCGCGCCTAAGGTGCGGGCCATGGAGGTTATCGACGAGCTTGAGACCGAGAAGCGCGGCGTCGGCTATGGCGGCGGCGTGGGCTACATCTCGGCCAACGGCGAGGCGGACATCTGCATCGTCCTGCGCACCGCCATGTTCGCGCGCGGCAAGATCTTCGTCCAGGCCGGCGCCGGCGTCGTCGCCGACAGCGATCCGGCCGCCGAATACGCCGAGACCCTGGCCAAGGCCCGTGCTCCGATGAAGGCGGCCGAGGACGCGTGGCGCTTCACCGCGACCACTCGCGGCCAGGGCGCCGGCGGATCAGTCTAAGGATTGGAAACCGTGGAACCCTGGTCAAACGACACGCCGGGGCCCGCGACCATGGTCCCGGCCAGAAGGACCGCCGCTGTGGCGGCGAAGGCGGCTGCGGCCAGCAGGCGCAGGGGTTTCGGCTGCTCGGCCGGCGCCTCGTTCAACAGGGCGCGGGCGTTACGAATGGCTTCAAGAGGGGTCAAGACGGAATTCTTCCGATGGCGATGCCCCTGTATCGCCTGGACAGCTTAACGTCCGCTTTCATTCGGCCCGCTTGGTCCCCCTACGCTTGGCCCCCGCCTCCCCCCGTCCTAAGAAGCCTTCGCCATGATCCTCGTCGTCGATAACTACGACAGCTTCACCTACAACCTCGTCCACTACCTCGCGGAGCTGGGCGCCCAGACGCACGTTGTCCGCAACGACGACCTGACCGTCGAAGAAGCCTGGGCGCTGAAGCCCGAGGCGGTCCTGCTGTCCCCCGGCCCCTGCGCCCCCGACCAGGCGGGCATCTGCCTGCCGCTGCTGCAGACGGCGGCGCAGACCATGCCCATCCTGGGCGTCTGCCTGGGCCACCAGTCGATCGGCCAGGCCTTCGGCGGCGAGGTGGTGCGCGCCAAGACCCTGATGCACGGCAAGACCTCGCCCATCCTGCACGAAGGGCGCGGTGTGTTCGGCGGCCTGCCCTCGCCCTTCACGGCGACGCGCTACCACTCCTTGGCCGTGCGCCGCGAAACCCTGCCCGACGCGCTGGAGGTCACCGCCTGGACCGAGGATGGCGAGATCATGGGCCTGTCGCACCGCACACGGCCGATCCACGGCGTCCAATTCCACCCGGAATCCATCGCCACCGAACACGGCCATGAGATGATCGCCAACTTCCTCGACCTGGCGGGCGTCCGGCGCCTGGCGACGGTCTGACGCCATGGACACCATAAAGCCCCTGCTGGCCAAGCTGGTCGACGGCCAGGTGCTGACCCTGGACGAGGCCAAGGCCTTCTTCGCCGCCTGCCTGCGCGGCGAACCGACCCCGTCCCAGGTCGCCGCCGCCGTCACCGCCCTGCGCATTCGCGGCGAGACGGTGGACGAGATCGTCGCCTTCGCCAGCGCCATGCGCGACGCCGCCCTGTCGCTGAACCACCCGTTCGACGAGGTGATCGACACCTGCGGCACCGGCGGCGACGGCCAGCACACCTACAATGTCTCGACGGCCGCCGCCTTCGTGCTGGCGGGCGCGGGCCTGAAGGTCGCCAAGCACGGCAACCGAGCCGTCAGCTCCAAGTCCGGTTCGTCCGACGTTCTGGCCGCCCTGGGCGTCAATCTGGACGCCACGCCCGCCCAGCAAGCGCGGGCGCTGGACCGGGCGGGCGTCGCCTTCCTGTTCGCCCCGACCTATCACGGGGCCATGCGCCACGTCGGGCCGGTGCGTGGCGAGATCGGCTTCCGCACCGTGTTCAACCTGCTGGGGCCGCTGTGCAATCCGGCTGGCGCGACGCATCAGGTCATGGGCGTCTATGATCCCGCCCTGCTGGAGCCGCTGGCCGAGGTGCTGGGCCGACTGGGCGCCAGGCGAGCCTGGACCGTCAACGGCCAGGGCCTGGACGAGTTGACCACCACGGGGCCGACCGAGGTGGCGGAATGGAAGGACGGCGCCGTGCGCCGCTTCACCGTCACCCCCGCCGACGCCGGACTGCCGCTGGCGACCATGGACGACCTGCGCGGCGGCGACGCCGAGCACAATGCGGCGGCCCTGACGGCCCTGCTGGCGGGCGAGCGCGGGCCTTACCGCGACATCGTCCTGCTGAACGCCGCCGCCGCTTTGGTTGTGGCCGGGCGGGCCGACGACCTGAAATCGGGCGCCGAGCTCGCCGCCGCCGTCATCGACGACGGCCGCGCCGCCGCCGCCCTGGCTGAACTGGTGCGCGTCTCCCACGCGCCGATCGAAGACGAGGACGCCTGATGAGCGACGTTCTGGACCGCATCGCCGCCTACAAGCGCGAGGACGTCGCCGCCCGCAAGGCCGCCGTATCGCAGGACGCCATCGAGGCGCGCGCGAAAAAGGCTTCGGCCCCGCGCGGCTTCCGCGCCGCCCTGGCCAGCCGCTTCGCCGAAACTGGCCGCCCGGCCCTGATCGCCGAGATCAAGAAGGCCAGCCCGTCCAAGGGCCTGATCCGCGCCGACTTCGACCCGCCCGTTCTGGCCCAGGCCTATGAACGCGGCGGCGCGTCCTGCCTGTCCGTGCTGACCGACGGCCCCAGCTTTCAGGGCGACGACGCCCATCTGACCGCCGCGCGGGCCGCCGTGGCCCTGCCCTGCCTACGCAAGGACTTCCTGGTCGATCCGTGGCAGGTGGCCGAGAGCCGGGCGCTGGGCGCCGACTGCATCCTGATCATCATGGACATGATCGACGACGCCCTGGCCGCTGAACTGCTCGCCGAGGCGACCCGCTGGGGCATGGACGCCCTGATCGAGACGCACGACGCGGACGAGATGGCGCGCGCCGCCAAGCTGGTCGAGGGCCGCGACGACGCCCTGATCGGCGTCAACAACCGCTCGCTGCGGACCTTCGAGGTCGATCTGGCGACGACGGAGCAACTGGCGGCGATGAGCCCGGAAGGCGCGTTGCTGGTCGCCGAAAGCGGCCTGTTCACGCCGCAGGACGTGGCGCGCGTGGCGAAGGCTGGCGCGCGCGCCCTGCTGGTCGGCGAAAGCCTGATGCGACAGGCGGACGTGGAAGCCGCGACGCGAGCTTTGCTGGCTTAAGCTCCCACCCGCAAAGCACCTTCAATCGTCATTCTCGGGCTTGTCCCGAGAATCCGGAAACGCAACGGGCTGCAAGGCTTAAGCGACGCCATCAATGTCGGAGTCTCTGGACCCCCGGCACGAGGCCGGGGATGACGGAGCAAAGAAGGCCAACAAGCGTCGAAGGTCAGCCTCAGCCCGCCTTCGCCGCAATCACCCGCAGCACCGCATCCGCCGCCAGTTCCGACGGGTCCGGCCCGCCGCGCCCCATCAGGTCCAGCGCCTGGGTCTGACGACGCGCCTGATCGGCCGCCGCCTCGGGATCGGTCAGCAGCCGCCCTACCGCCTTCGCCAGGGCCTGCGGCGTCGCCTCATGCTGGATGAACTCAGGCGCGATGCGCTCGTCGGCGGCGATGTTGAACAGGGTGATGTGCTTGGCCGTCACCAGCCGCTTCATCAGGACATAGCTCAAGCCGTCGATCTTGTAGGCGATGACCATGGGCGCGCCGGCCAGGGCCAGTTCGGTCGAGACCGTGCCGCTGGTGGCCAGGGCGGCGTTCGCGGCCTTCATGGCGTCGTACTTGTCGGCCTCCTGCACGACATGGGTGCGGAATGGCCAGGCGGCGACGCGGCCCGCCACGTCGGCGGCGACGGTGCCCGCCGCGACGACGGCGACCTCCAACCCCGGAATCTCGCCCTTCAGACGCTTCGCCGCGTCTTCATAGACGGGCGTCATGCGCGTGATCTCGCTGGGCCGGCTGCCCGGCAGGACCAGCAGCAGGGGCGCATCCGCCGCAATGCCCCGCGCCGCGCGGAAACGGGCGCCGTCGGCCCCCGCCATGTCGACATGCAGCGCCTGCGAGCCGACGACCGTCGTCGGCAGGCCCGCCTTCTCGAACCAGGGCGCGTCCAGCGCATAGAGGGCCAGCAGGTGATCCACCGCCCCCGCCAGCGTCGTCGCCCGGCCCGGTCGCGAGGCCCACACCTGCGGCCCGACGTATTTGATCAGCGGCGTCTTCGGCGAAGCGGCGCGGATCGCCTGGGCCACGCGGATGGTGAAGCCCCAGCTGTCGATCAGCACCACGGCGTCCGGCTTCTCCGCCGCCGCCAGAGCCGCCGTCTCGGCCACGCGCTTCTTGACCCGACCATAGGCCTTCAGCCCCTCGATCCAGCCCAGGATCGACAGTTCGGCGATGTCGAAGGGGCTGACGACGCCCTCGGCCGCCATCTTGGGACCGCCCACGCCGACGAAGACCACGTCATCGCCCAACCGCGCCTTCAGCGTGCGCGCCAGACCGGCCCCCAGGGCGTCGCCCGAAGCCTCGGCCGCCACCAGCATGACCTTCAGGGGTCGACTCATCGTTCCACTCCCCAGACGAACAAGCCCAGACGGTCGGCCGCCTCGACCAGACCTTCGTGGTCGATGACGATCAACCGACCCTCAAACCCGCCGATTCCCGCCAGACCGGCGGCGGCGGCGAGCTCGACCGTCGTCGGTCCAATAACGGGCATGTCGACGCGCAGATCCTGGATCGGCTTCGGCGCCTTGCCCAACGCGCCGCGCGCGAAACCCGGCGAGCCGCGCAGGTCGGCGGGCAGATGCGCCACGCGGCGCAGCATCTCGTCCGTGCCTTCCTGCGCCTCGACCGCCAGCACCAGGCCGTCGCAGACGACGGCGCCCTGACCGATGTCAAGTTCGCCTGATTTTTCAGCGACATGCAGCGCCTTCTTTAGATCCGAAAGCTGCTCTTCGGTCGGCGTCACTCGGCCTAGAGCCCCCGCCGTCAGCATCTCGCCGCCCAGAAGATCGTCCGCGCCCTCGACGGCGAAGCCTTCGTCCTCGAACACCGACAGGATCTTGCGCAGCAGGGCGTCGTCGCCCTTCGACGCCGCCGCGATGATGCCGGGCAGCAGGGATGCGCCCTTCAGATCGGGCTTCAAGGTCTTGAAATCTGGGCGATTGACGTAGCCCGCCAGACACACCGCACGGCAACCCTCGGCGCGCATGGCCTTCAGGATCTTGCCGATCTCGGCCATGCCGAAGTCCTGCCCCGGCCAGCGGTGCAGGTGGGCGTCGGCGAAACCCTTCAGGCGGATGATGAAGACCTCGCGCCCCTCGGCCTCGCAGCGCTGGGCGACGCGGATGGGCAGATCGCCAGAACCCGCGATCAGGGCCAGCTTGGGCGCGGTCGTCATTCCGCGCCCGGCAGGCACAGCGGGCGCTTGCCGCCGTCACGGATGAAGGCGACGATCTCCATGATCTCGGGCAGGTCGGCATAGGCCTGCTCGACCCGATCCAACCGCTCGGCGAAGACGCCGTCGCCCTCGAACAGATCACGATAGGCGGCCAGCAGGCGACGCACCGCGTCCTTGCCGTAGCCCTTGCGTTTCAGCCCGATCAGGTTGAGGCCGTGCAGGCTGGCGTGGTTGCCCCAGGCCGAGCCGTAGGGAATGACGTCGCGCGTCACTGCGGCCAAGCCGCCGACGATGGCGCCCTGCCCCACCCGGCCGTTCTGGTGCACGGCGCACAGGCCGCCCAGGAAGACCTTGTCGCCGATCCGGGCGTGGCCGCCCAGCGTGGCGTTGTTGGCCATGACGACGTTGTCGCCGACCACGCAATCGTGCCCGACGTGGGCGCCGGTCATGAACAGGTTGTTCGAGCCGACGCGGGTCACGCCCGTCCCCTGCGGCGTGCCCCGGTTGAAGGTGCAGTGCTCGCGGATCAGGTTGTTCTCGCCGATCTCCAGCCGCACCGGCTCGCCCTTGTAGCCGCCGTGCTGCGGATCACCGCCGATGACGGCGAAGGGGTGGATGGTCGTGTTCGCGCCTATGCTCGCATCCTGCTGGATCACGACGTGGCTGACCAGGCGCACGCCCTCGGCCAGGGTCACGCCCGGTCCGACCGTGCACCAGGGGCCGATGGCGACCCCGTCCGCCAGGGCCGCCGAGGCGTCGACAATGGCGGTCGGGTGGATGCTCACTGGGCGGGCTCCGCCACGGTCACGACCATGGCCATGAACTCGGCCTCGGCGGCCAGCTTGCCGTCGATGAAGGTCTCGCCGCGGAACTTGTAGGCGTCGCCGCGCGCCTTGATCACCTTGACCTCCATGCGCAGCTGGTCGCCGGGGCGAGCGGGCTTGCGGAAGCGCACGCCGTCGATCGACATGAACATGATGACCTTGTCCGCCACGGCCACGTCCAGCGACTTGGACATCAGCAGGGCGCCCGTCTGGGCCATGGCCTCGACGATCAGCACGCCCGGCATGACCGGGTCGATCGGGAAGTGACCGGGGAAGAAGGGCTCGTTATGGGTGACGTTCTTGATGCCGACGATCGAGGTCGCCGCCACGAAATCCTCGGCCTTGTCGACCAGCAGGAAGGGGTAGCGATGCGGCAGGCGACGCATCACCTCGGCGTAGTCGATCTTGTTGTCTTCGCTCATTCTTTCGATTCCTTCGCGCCCTTCTTCTGGGACGCCTGTTTGGACAGCCACACCGTCTCGCGCAAGAACTGGCGGAGCGGTTTGGCGGGATAGCCGGACCAGGTCTCGCCCGGCGGAATGTCGGCCAGGACGCCGCCGCCGGCCGCGACGCGGGCGCCTTCGCCGATGGTGATGTGGTCGCCCACGCCCGCCCGGCCGCCGAAGATGCAGTTGTCGCCGCTGGTGACCGAACCCGAGATGCCGGTGTGCGCCGCCATCAGGTTGTTGCGGCCGATGACGCAGTTGTGGCCGATCATGACCAGATTATCGATCTTGGTGTTCTCGCCGATGACGGTGTCGTCGTAGGCGCCCCGGTCGATGCAGGAGTTGGCGCCGACCGTCACCCCGTCCTGCAGGATCACGCGCCCCAACTGGGGGATGTCCACCGGCCCCGCCTTGGAGCCCGCCGCGCCGAAGCCCGCCTCGCCGATGCGCGCGCCGGCCAGCAGCGTCACCCGGTCGCCGACCAGGGCGCAGCCCACGGTGACGTTGGCGCTGATCAGGCAGTCGCGGCCAATCTGCACGCCCGGCCCGATGACGGTGTTGGCCCCGATGCGCGTGCCGCGCCCGATACGAACGCCTTCGCCCAGGATCACGCCCGGCTCGACCACCACGGTGTCGTCCTCGGCGGCCTCGGCGACTGCGATGGCGCGGTCCAGACGGACCGGCCGGTGCAGCAGGGCTGACGCCCGCGCCCAACTCGCCTGCGCCTCGCCCGAGACGATGACGGCGGCGCCAAGGGGCGCCAGGTCAACGGCCGACGCCGGCACGATCACGCAGCCGGCGTTCGTTTCAGCCAGGGCGGCGGCGAACTTGCGGTCGCCCATAAACGCGATCGCGCCCCGGTCCGCACTGGACAGGGGCGCGACGGCCGAGATGACGACTTCGCCGCCCCGGACGACCTCCCCGCCGATATGCTCGGCGAGGGCGGCGACCGTCAGGGGCGACAGGGTCTGGAAGAACCTCGGATCGGGCATGGCCCGCCTTAGGACTGCGGCTGGGCCGGAACCGGCATGCGGTTGAAGTTCAACGTCGGCAGCTGGGCGTTCAGGCGCTGGATCACGGTGTCGGTGACTTCCATGGCCGGGTTCAGGATGAAGACGCTCTCGCGGTCCAGCATGATGCCGCAGCCCTTCTCCTGATAGACGGCGACCAGGATCGGCTCGATGGCTTCCGAGATCTTCTGGCGCTGCTGGGCCAGGGTGTAGCGCAGTTCGTTGTCGCGCGTGGCTTCCAGTTGCTGGGCTTCCTGGATGCGCTGCTGCAGGGCCTGACGGCGCTGGTTCATCTGATCGGCCGGGATGGTCGCCGCGCCTTGCTGCAGAGCCTGGGCCTCGGTCTGGATGGCGGTGGCGTAGGGCTGAAGCTCGCCCTGCACTTCCTTGGCCAGTTGCTCGACGCGGGTCTGGACGGCCTGACCGACGGTCGACTGGGCCAGGACGCGCTGGCTGTAGAAGACGCAGACGCCGGGGATGGCCGGCCCCGGGTTGGCCGGGCCTTGCGTCTGGGCCAGGGCGGCCGATGCGGTCAGCGAAGCGAGGGCGAAGGCGCCGATAGCGATGAGTTTCATAATCTAAGCCTTAGTGGCGGCGGTCAGGCCGCGGTTAGAACTGGGTAGAGGTCGAGAAGCGGAAGGTCTCGGTCTTGTCGTAGTCTTCCTTGGCCATAACCTTGGACAGGTCGAAGCGGATCGGCCCCATCGGCGAGCGCCAGTGGATGCTGATGCCGGCGGCGGCGCGCAAAGCCAGGTCGTCGACGATGTTCGGGTTGCGCAGACCCGTCGCCGAGTCGACCAGATAACGGTCGTCCAGCTTGCCGATGGTGCCGACATCGGCAAACAGCGAAGTCTTGATGCCGTATTCCTCGGGCAACATGTTCGGCAGCGTCAGTTCAACCGTGCCGATGGCGTAGAAGTTGCCGCCCAGGGCGTCGGTCGTGGTCAGGTCGCGCGCGCCCATGCCCGCCGTTTCGAAGCCGCGGAAGGTGTTGCCGCCCTTGAAGAAGCGGTCGTTGATCCGGATCGGGTCGCCGTTCCAGCCGCTGACGTAGCCCGCCTGGCCCTGGACGCTGACCACCCAGTTTGGGCGGATGCCGTAGTACCAGGAGGCGTCGGCCTCGGTCTTGATGTAGTTCACGTCGCCGCCGATGCCGGCGAAGTCCTGACGCAGCGAGGCCGACCAGCCGCGCGTCGGCCGGACCGGATCGTTCAGCCGGCTCACCAGAAGGGTGTAGCCGGCCGAGGAGTTGATGAACGAGCCCGCCTGGTCGCACAGGGCCGAGGACCCGCCGCCTACGCCGCTGCCGCAGTAGCCGAAGGGGATGACGACCTCGTCGTCCTTCAGGAAGTAGCGGGTGCTGAAGTTGGCGTAGCCGTTCAGCGGATAGGTGACCCGCACCCCGCCGCCGGTCGAGCGATAATCGTAGGACGAGTATTTGCTCAGGTCGTAGCGGATGTGGAACAGGTCGAAGCCCGCCCGCACGTCGCGGCCCATGAACTTGGGCTCGGTGAAGCGGAAGTCGATCTGCTGGCGCAGCGAGCCCCACTCGGCGCGGGCCACGACGTTCTGGCCGCGACCGCGGAAGTTGCGCTCGGTGATGCCCAGGTTCAGCACGAAGGAGTCGACCGAGCTGAAGCCGGCGCCGACCGACAGTTCGCCAGTGGGCTGCTCCTCGACGGTGACGTTGACGACCGAACGGTCCGGCGCGCTGCCGCGCGTCTCCTCGATCTTCACGTCCTTGAAGAAGCCCAGGGCGCGCAGGTTGTTGCGCGAACGCTCGACCAGGGAGCGGTTGAAGGCGTCGCCCTCGCCCACCATCAGCTCGCGACGGATGACGCTGTCCAGGGTGCGGGTGTTGCCGACCACATTGATGCGGTCGATGTAGACGCGCTGCCCCTCGCGGACGTTGAAGGTCACATTGACCGTGTCCGTCTCGGGATCGGCCCGATAGGTCGGGTTGATCTCGACGAAGGCGTAGCCCGCCGAACCGGCGGCGAAGGTCAGGGTGTCGACCGCCGCCTGGATGCGATCGCTCTCATAGAGGTCGCCCTTGCGGATCGGCAGCAGCAACTGCAGGAAGTCGGCGTTCAGGCGGTCGTTCTCGGTGACGACCTTGATCTCGCCGAAGTTGTAGCGGTCGCCCTCGTCCACGGTCACGGTGACGCCGAACGCGCCGTTGTCCGGCTTCAGCTCGGACACGGACGACAGGATGCGGAAGTCGTAATAGCCGCGGTTGGTGTAGAATTTCCGCAGCTGCTCCCGGTCATAGTCCAGACGGTTCGGGTCGTAGTTGTCGTTCGTGCTGAACAGCCGCCACCAGGAAGACTGCTTGGTGACCATGACCTGACGCAGGTCGCTGTCCGAGAACGCCTTATTGCCCAGGAAGGTGATGGCGGCGATGCCCGTCTCGGGGCCCTCGTCGATCTCGAACACCACGTCGACGCGATTCTGGTCCAGCTGGACCAGCTTGGGCGTCACGGTCGCGGAGATCCGGCCCGACAGGCGATACAGTTCGACGATCTTGCCGACGTCTTCCTGGACGCGGGCGCGGGTGTAGATGCCGCGCGGCTTGATGGTGACCTCATCGCGCAACTTCTTCTCGGCCAGGGCCTTGTTACCCTCGAAGGTCACCTGGTTGATGATCGGGTTTTCGGCGATCTCGACGATCAGGTCGCCGTTGGCCTGGAGCCCGATCTGGACGTCGGCGAACAGGCCCGTGCGCGACAGGGTGCGCACCGCCACGTCGATGGTCACGGCGTCGATGGTGTCGCCGGGCTGGATCGGCAGATAGGACAGGACCGTGGTCTGGTCGATGCGCTGGTTGCCCCGCACCACGATGCGGTTGACCAGGGCGCGCTCGGTCTGGGGCGCCAGCTGCATCTGGGGGGCCTGGGAAGGATCCTGGGCCTGGGCAGCGGCCTGGGCAGGGGCCGCCTGCTGGGCCAGGGCCGGCTCAGCCAGTCCGGCGGCGAAGATCAGGGCCAGGGCGCTGACCCCGAGAATGCGGCCAGGAGTCTGGATCATGAGGCGGCTGTCGTTTTGAGTCATGCGGGAAACCATCGGGGGCTGGCGTCGGCTCACGAGACGAGCCCGCCGAGGAATTTGAAGAGATTGAGCTTCTGCAGATCGTTCCAGGTCGCGAACAACATCAAACCCGCCAGCAAAGCAAGACCGACCCGATATCCCGCTTCCTGAACCCGGGCGGCCATCGGACGGCGCGCCACGGCTTCATAGGCGTAGAACAGCAGGTGCCCCCCATCCAGAACGGGAATAGGCATCAGATTAAGAAAGCCGATTCCGACCGAAAGTATGGCGGCGAAGCTCGTCAGCGTCAGCAAGAGATTGCGAACGATGGCCCAGGGCTCGGAATTGGCCGCGACGGCGGCGTTGGTCAAGGCCCCGGAAGCCTTGGCGATTCCCAGCGGCCCGCTGAACTGATCGCCGGTCTCGCGGCCGGTGAAGATGCGACCGATATAGGTCAGGGTGGTGCTCAGGATGGCGCCGGTTTCGCGCACCCCCTGCCCCACGGCCGCGACCGGGCCGTAGCGGACATGGCGAATCTCGTCGCGCGTCGAACCCAGAGCCAGGCCGATGCGGCCCACGCTGACCCGGCCGGCGATGCGGTCGGTCTCGACCCGGCGCTCGGGCGTGGCGGTCAGTTGCACGGCGCGGTCGCCGCGCTCGACGATGAAGCGCACCGGATCGCCGCTGCTCAGGGCCACCACGCGCGTCACCTCGCCGCCGTCAGAGATCAGCTTGCCGTTGACGTGGGTGATCAGGTCGCCCGGCAGGAAGCCCGCCGCGGCGGCCGGCGACTGGGGCTGGACCTCCATCACCCGCGCGGGGCGCAGGTCGACGCCCACCAGGCTGAACAGCAGGGTGAAGATGAAGATGGCCAGGACGAAGTTGGCGAAGGGCCCGCCCGCCACGACCAGGGCGCGCTGCCACAGGGGCTTGAAATAGAGGTAGTCGCGCTCGGCCCCCGGGCCATGTTCGGCCGTCACGGCCTGGCGCAGAGCCTCTAGGCCCGCCCGGTCGGGCACGCCCGTGGCGTCCAGATCGCCCGAGAACTTCACATAGCCGCCCAGCGGCAGCCACCCCAGGCGCCACTCGACCCCGCGCCGGTCCGTTCGCCTTAGGATGGCGCGGCCGAAGCCGATGGAGAAGCGGTCCATCTTCACGCCGAAGGCCCGCGCGGTGAGGAAGTGCCCCAGTTCGTGCACCGTCACCACGACCGTCAGGACGAGCAGGAACGGCACGACGTAGATCAGGACCTGGCCGATGACGCCTAGCATGCCGTTCGTATCTCCCGTGCCCCTAGGCCGCGATGTTCAGCGAGGCGATGACGTCGCCTGCGATCCGTCGCGCCTCCGCATCGACCGCCAGGGCCGCGTCGCAGGCATCGTCGGAACCGCAAGACACGCCCGCGCCCGTCGCCTTTTCAAGGGTGTCGGCGACGACTGCGGCAATATTGAGAAAGCCCAGCCGCCGGTCAAGGAAAGCCAGGGTCGCGACCTCGTTGGCCGCGTTGAACACGATGGGCGCCGATCCGCCCGCCGCCAGGGCCTCGCGCGCCAGCCGCAGGGCCGGGAACCGCTCCTCGTCCGGCGCCTCGAAGGTCAGCCGGCCCAGGGCCGCCAGGTCCAGCCTGGGCGCGGGCCAGGCCAGGCGGTCCGGCCAGGCCAGGGCGCAGGCGATGGGCGTCTTCATGTCCGGCGGGCCCATCTGGGCCAGGGTCGAACCATCCACATATTCCACAAGGCTGTGGATGATCGATTCCGGGTGGACCACGACGTCGATCCGCTCACCCGGCATGTCGAACAGATAGGCGGCCTCGATCAGCTCCAGCCCCTTGTTGGCCATGGTGGCGCTGTCGACCGAGATCTTGGAGCCCATGCTCCAGTTCGGGTGGGCCACGGCCTGTTCGGGCGTGATCCGCGTCATGGCGGTCCGCGGCAGGGTGCGGAACGGCCCGCCCGAGGCGGTCAGCACCAGCTTGGACACCCGCTCGGGCGCCTCGGCCGGAAAGACCTGGAAGATGGCCGAGTGCTCGGAGTCGACCGGGATCAGCCGCCCGCCGCTGCGCTTGACCCGTTCGATCAGGGCCGGGCCGCAGCAGACCAGGCTTTCCTTGTTGGCCAGTGCCAGGGTCGCCCCGGTCCCGGCCGCGGCCCAGGCCGAGCGCAGGCCCGCCGCCCCGACGATGGAGGCCATGATCCAGTCAGCCGGCCGCACGGCCGCCTCGACGACGGCGTCCGGCCCCGCCGCCGCCTCGACGCCGGTTCCGGCCAGGGCAGCGCGCAACTCATCCAGGCGCGCCGGATCGGCGGTGACGGCGATGCGCGGCCGCCAGCGGCGCGCCTGCTCGGCCAGTCGGGCGATGTTGGCGCCCCCGGTCAGGGCCTCGACCTCGAAGGCGGCCGAACCCGCGGCCTGGGCCTGCGCCATCAGGTCCAGGGTCGAAGAGCCCACCGATCCGGTCGAGCCCAGGACGCTGACGCGGCGCGCGATCACGCCGCCCGCTCCAGCATCAGGACGATCAGCCGCCCGGCCGCCACCACGACCACGGCGAACATCAGCCCGTCGACCCGGTCCAGCAGGCCGCCGTGGCCGGGAATCAGATTGCCCGCGTCCTTGACCCCAAAGCGACGCTTCAGCGCCGATTCCCACAGGTCGCCGCCCATGGTGGCCAGGGCCGCGGCCAGGCCCAGCACCCCGCCCCAGACGGCGTTCAATCGACCCATTTCGAGCCAGCCCGCCATGGCGGCGCCGGCGATCATCCCGGCGGTCAGGCCGCCGATGAAGCCGGACCAGGTCTTGTTGGGCGAAAAGCGCGGCCACAGCTTGGGCCCGCCGACGAAGCTGCCGACCAGATAGGCCAGGATGTCGGCCGACCAGGCCACGGCGAAGACCAGAACGGTCCAGTACAGCCCCTGCGCCTCATTGAGGTCCCGCAGCCAGATCAGCAGGACGCAGGGCCAGCCGAGGTAGAGGACGCCATAGGCGGCGTCGAGCGCGGATTCCCCGCGCGTGCGGGCGAACAGCCCGGCCGCCAGAGCGCCGAACACCATCAGCACAAGGGCCAGGGAGATCTGGCCGACATGGGCCGCGATCACCGCCACGACCAGGGCCAGGGCCACGCTGACACCGACCGAGCGCCACAGGCGCGGCGCGCTCATCCGCGCCCATTCGAAGGCCAGCAGCACCGCGGCCGCAACGACCAGGGCGCAGAACCAGTCGCCGCCCGCCCAGGTCGCCAGGACCGCGGCGGGCGCCAGCACGACCGCCGAAGCGGCCCGCAGGGCGATGTCGCGAGGCTTCAACGCCATCTCAGCTCACCGCCTCGCCATAGGGCGCCGTCACCGCTTCGCGTCCGCCGTAGCGGCGCTCGCGCTGGCCGAACTGGGCGATGGCCTCGGCCAGGGCCTCGGCGCCGTAGTCCGGCCACAGGATCTCCTGGAACACCATTTCGGCGTAGGCCGCCTCCCACAGAAGGAAGTTGGACAGGCGCTGCTCGCCCGAGGTCCGCACGATCAGATCGACCGGCGGCGACCCGGCCGTCGACAGGCCGGTGCCCAGCATCTCCTCGTCCACGACCACGTCCTCGCCCGCGCGGGCGCGATCGACCAGTCGCTGTGCCGCGTCGACCAGGTCGGCCCGGCCGCCGTAGTTGAAGGCCACCTGCAGCAGGAATTTGTCATTGCCCGCCGTCTGGGCCTCGGCCCGCTCGACGATGGCGGCGATGTCGGAGGGCAGGCCCTTGCGCCGGCCCAGCACCTTCACCCGCACGCCCGCGGCGTCCAGCCGGTTCAGATCGCTGCCGACGAAGGCCCGCACCAGGCCCATCAGGTCCGACACCTCGTCGGCCGGACGGCTCCAGTTCTCGGTCGAGAAGCCGAACACCGTCAGGCATTCCACGCCCAGTTCCGGCGCCGCCTTGATGGTGCGGCGCAGGGCCTGGACCCCCTCGCGGTGGCCCACGGCGCGCGGAAGGCCCCGGCGCTGCGCCCAGCGGCCGTTGCCGTCCATGATCAGGGCGACGTGACGTGGCCCCTTTTCAGGCGCCGTGGCGACGGGCTCGGCCGACATATGGGACCTTCCTTGGCGGGACTGACGGCGTCGTCAGACCTGCATGATCTCGACTTCCTTGGCCTTCAAGGTCTCGTCGATGCGCTTGATGGCGGCGTCGGTGTCCTTCTGGACCTCGGCTTCCATCTTCTTGTGTTCGTCCTGGCTGATGTCGCCGGCCTTTTCAGCCTTTTTCAGCTCGTCGTTGGCGTCGCGGCGCACGTTGCGCACGGCGACCTTCTTGTCCTCGGCGTATTTGCCGGCCAGCTTGACCAGGTCCTTGCGGCGCTCTTCGGTCAGCGGCGGGACCGGGATGCGCAGGGTCTGGCCGTCGACGACGGGGTTCAGACCCAGGCCGGCCGAGCGGATGGCCTTCTCGACCGAGACCACCATGCCCTTGTCCCAGACGCTGACCGAGATCATGCGCGGCTCCGGCACGCTGATGGCGGCCACGGCGTTCAGAGGCGAAATCGAGCCATAGGCCTCGACCATGACCGGTTCGACCAGGCCCGCGCTGGCGCGGCCGGTGCGCAGTCCGGCGAAATCGTCCTTCAACGCGGAAACGGACTTGTCCATCCGGTCACGGAACGTCTTGAGATCGGGTTTGGCCATGGCTGTGTCCTTGGTCCTGTCTTGGGTCGATAGAGGCCGCTCAGGCGGCCTTGTTGGTGATGACGGTGAAGGTGCCCTGCCCCGTCAACGTCTTGTGCAGCGAGCCTTCCTCGCGGATCGAGAAGACCACGATCGGAATGCCGCTGTCGCGCATCAGGGCGATGGCCGAGGCGTCCATGACGCGCAGGTCCTTGGCCAGGACCTCCTGATAGGTCAGCGTATCATAGCGCGTCGCCGTCGGGTCCTTCTTGGGGTCGGCGGTATAGACGCCGTCCACGCTGGTGCCCTTCAGCAGGGCGTCGCAGCCCATTTCGGCGGCGCGCAGCGCGGCGCCCGAGTCCGTCGTGAAGAAGGGCGCGCCCACGCCGGCGGCGAAGATCACCACCCGGCCCTTTTCCAGGTGACGCATGGCGCGGCGACGGATGTAGGGTTCGGCGATCGCGGCCATCGGAATGGCGCTCTGGACGCGCGTGTCGACGCCGATCTTCTCGAGCGCGCCCTGCATGGCCAGGGCGTTCATGATGGTGGCCAGCATGCCCATGTAATCGGCGTTGGCCCGGTCCATGCCCTCGGCGGCCTTGGACAGGCCGCGGAAAATATTGCCGCCGCCGATGACCAGGCAGATTTCGACGCCCTGACGCGCCACGGCGGCGACGGCCGCCGCCACCACGTCCACGGTCTTCATGTCGATGCCGTAGGCCTGGTCGCCCATCAGCACCTCGCCCGAGACCTTCAGCAGGACGCGCTTGTAACGAAACTCAGAGGGGGCGTCGGGCATGGTCAGGGGTCCGTGGATACAGGGGTTAGCATCCGCGCGAAGTGAATCGGCGGCTCATCATAGACGAAGGGCGCGCCGGCCTTCAAAGCCGAACGCGCCCAAACGCATAATTCTCCCTCCCCGGCCCGGGGAGGGAGACGTCTTCTTAGTTGCCGCCGGTCATCGAGGCGACTTCCGAAGCGAAGTCGGGGGTCTCGACCTTCTCGACGCCTTCACCCAGCGCCAGACGGACGAAGCCGGCCAGCTTCAGCTCGGAGCCCAGCTCCTTGCCGGTGTTGGCGACCAGCTGCTCGATGGTCACGTCCGGGTCCATGACGAACGGCTGCTTCGACAGCACCACGTCCTTCTGGAACTTGTTGATCTGACCTTCCACGATCTTCTCGATCATGTTGTCCGGACGGCCTTCTTCCTTGGCCTTCTCGATCAGGACGGCGCGTTCCTTTTCGATCGCGGCCGGATCCAGGTCCGAGGTGTTCAGGGCCAGCGGAGCCGTGGCCGCCACGTGCATGGCGATCTTGCGGCCCACTTCGCGCAAGGTTTCCTTGTCGCCAGCGCCTTCCAGGGCGACCAGCACGCCGATGCGGCCGACGCCGGGCGAGACGGCGTTGTGGACGTAAGTCGAAACCACGCCTTCATCGACCGACAGGCGAGCCGCGCGACGCAGCTGCATGTTCTCGCCGACGGTGGCGATCAGGTTGGTGACTTCGTCCTGAACGGTCTTGCCGTTTTCCAGGGTCGCGCCGTGGATGGCTTCGACGCCGTCGTGGTGCAGTCCCAGCTGGGCGAATTCCTTGGCGGCCGACTGGAACAGGTCGTTGCGGGCCACGAAGTCGGTTTCGGCGTTGAACTCGATGGCCGAGGCGACTTCGCCCTTGCCGTCCTCGCGCACGGCGACGGCCACCAGGCCCTCGGCGGCGACGCGGTCGGCCTTCTTGGCGGCCTTGGACAGGCCCTTGGCGCGCAGCCAGTCGATGGCCGCTTCGATGTCGCCGTTGTTCTCAACCAGCGCCTTCTTGCAGTCCATCATGCCGACGCCCGAACGCTCGCGAAGCTCCTTCACGAGGGCGGCAGTGATCTCGGCCATGTTCTTCTCCTGAAATTCAAAATGGGCGGCCGGACTGTCTAGCCCGGCCGCATGTCAAGTTGACGTCGGTCCGGCGCGCGGCGGCGCCGGAACGTCAGTCTCAGCCTTCGACCTTCTCGGCCTCGGCGGCGACCAGCTCTTCAGCCGCGCCTTCCGTGCCGGCCGGAGCGGCTTCGGCTTCAGCCACGACGGCTTCACGCAGAGCCGGCTCGACCGGAGCTTCTGAAGCGCCCAGGTCGATGCCCTGAGCGGCGGCGCCGGCGGCCAGGCCGTCCAGGACGGCGTCGGCGATCAGGTCGCAATAGGTCTGGATGGCGCGGGCGGCGTCATCGTTGCCCGGCACCGGATAGGTGATGCCGTCCGGATCCGAGTTGGTGTCC
Source organism: Brevundimonas naejangsanensis (assembly GCF_003627995.1). Taxonomy (NCBI): domain Bacteria; kingdom Pseudomonadati; phylum Pseudomonadota; class Alphaproteobacteria; order Caulobacterales; family Caulobacteraceae; genus Brevundimonas; species Brevundimonas naejangsanensis. Next base: position 2,874,453 of record NZ_CP032707.1, read on the forward strand.
AGGATGGCGATGATCGGGATGTTCAGCTTGCGGGCTTCCTGGATCGCGATCGATTCCTTGTTGGTGTCGATCACGAACATGATGTCCGGCACCGAACCCATGTCTTTGATGCCGCCCAGCGACAGCTCCAGACGGTCCTTCTCGCGCTGCAGGGTCAGCAGCTCTTTCTTGTTCCGGCCTTCGCCGGTTTGAAGGATGGCTTCCAGTTCGCGCAGGCGCTGGATCGAGTTCGACACGGTGCGCCAGTTGGTCAGGGTGCCGCCCAGCCAGCGGTTGTTCATGTAGTATTGGGCGCAGCGCGTGGCGGCCTGCGCGACCGGGTCGGCGGCCTGACGCTTGGTGCCGACGAACAGAACGCGACCGCCCTTGGCGGCCACGTCGCGCACGGCGACCAGGGCCTGGTGCAGCAGCGGCATCGTCTGCGACAAGTCGATGATGTGGATGTTCGAGCGCGAGCCGAAGATGTAGCGGTCCATCTTCGGGTTCCAGCGGTGCGTCTGGTGGCCGAAGTGAGCGCCGGCTTCCAGCAGCGTGCGCATCGAGAATTCAGGCAGAGCCATGATCGTCTTTTCCTTTTTCCGATCAAACCTAGCGCGGGCGGTTAAAAGGATCGGCTGATCCCTCGGAACGGTGCAGGCCGGGATGTCTCCCCGGACCGCGCCACGCCCACGTGCGAAGTGCGCCGCGCATGTAGGCGAAACGACCGGAAAAGGCAAGTCGAACCCTGCGCCGCCGCGCCGGCCAGGCTAGAAGCTGCGCCCGTCCACACGCTGGGCGGTCCAGTCCCAGGGCTCCACGTCGGTCAGGGTGCGCACGTTGATCGCCGCCACCTCGCTGCCGTCGGGCGCCACGCCGTAGCCGAAGGGCTGGACGCCGCAGGTCTTGCAAAAGCGATGGTCGATCTTGTGCCGGTTGAAGAAGTAGGAGGTCGTCTCGCCCTCCCCCTTGGTCAGGCGGAAGGCCGAGCGGGGCGCGAAGGCCAGCACGAATCCCTTGCGGTAACAATGGGTGCAGTTGCACTCGACCAGGCCTTCCAGCCCGACCTCGACCTCATAGGCCACCGCGCCGCAGTGGCACGATCCCTTGTGCGTTACGGTTTCAGCTTGGCTCATCAGGCGTCCTCCAGCATCACCACCCCCGGCGCCGACTTCAACGCGCCGCGCAGCGCCGCGTCTAGCCGGTATCGTCCGGGCAGCTTGATTTCCACCTCGGTGCGGCCGCCCAGGGTCGCCTGCAGCCAGACCTCGCCGCCCTTGCCCTGCGCCCGCGCCCGATCCAGCCGCGCCTTCAGCGCCTCGGCGTCCGCCGACTGGGCCGACAGGACCACGCGCAGGCCGATCTGGGCGTCGTCCAGCAGCACGTCCATGCGGCTGGCGTCGTCGCCGAAGAAGCGCACCTCCCCGTCCGCCGCCTTGGCCCGCACCTTGACCAGGACCGACGCCCCCACCTCCAGAATCTCGCGGCAACGCCGCAGTTGCTCGGGCGGGAACAGGCATTCGAACTCGCCCGTCGGATCCGAGAAGGTGACGAAGGCGAACTTCTCGCCGGTGCGGGCGCTGGCCCGTTCCTGACGGCGCCGCACGACCCCGGCCATCTGGAAGGCTTCGTGCCCGGCCTCGGCCAGGCCTTGCGCCTCGGCCACGAAGGTCACGCGCTTGCGCTTCAGCGCCGGCGTCAGCTCCTCCAGCGGGTGGCCGGACAGGTAGAAACCGACGGCGTAAAGCTCCTGATCCAGCTTGTCCGGTCCGGCCCAGGGCTCCACGCTCTTCAGGCGCGGCCGGGCGGCGGCGGCCTGATCGGCGCCGAACAGGCTGACCTGGGACGAGGCGCGCTCGGCGGCCACGCTCTGGCAATAGGCGATCAGCACGTCGGCCTGCTCGAACAGCTGGCGGCGATTAGGATGGAGGCTGTCGAAAGCCCCGGCCCGCGCCAGGCCTTCCAGGGCCCGCTTGTTGACCGCCTTGGGATCGACCCGCTCCAGGAAGTCGAAGATGTCGGCGAAGGGGCCGCCCGCCTCGCGCACCTCCACCACGTGCTTCATCGCCTCCAGACCGACGTTGCGGATGGCGCCGAGCGCATAGAGGACGCTGCCCTGCCCGTCCTTCCACGCCACGTCGAAATCGGCGGACGAGCGGTTGATGTCCGGCGCCAGAACCGGAACCTCGAAACGACGGCAGTCCTGGTAGAAGACCGCCAGCTTGTCGGTGTTCGATAGATCGAGGCTCATCGAGGCGGCGAAGAACTCGACCGGATGATTGGCCTTCAACCAGCCCGTCTGGAACGAGATCAGGGCATAGGCCGCCGCGTGCGACTTGTTGAAGCCGTAGCCCGCGAACTTGGCCACCAGGTCGAAGATGGAGCCGGACTGAGACTCCGGAACCCCCTTCTCGGACGCGCCCTTGACGAAGCGGAGGCGCTGGAAGTCCATCTCCTCCTTCTTCTTCTTGCCCATCGCGCGACGCAGCAGGTCGGCCTCGCCCAGGCTGTAGCCCGCCAGGATCTGGGCGATCTTCATCACCTGTTCCTGGTAGATGATGACGCCGTAGGTCTCGGTCAGCACCTCCTTCAGGCTGGGGTGCAGGTAGTCCACCTCGGCCCGGCCGAACTTCCGGTCGATGTAGGTATCGATCATCTCCATCGGCCCGGGCCGGTAGAGGGAGATCAGGGCGGTAATTTCCTCGATCGAGCCGCAGCGCATCTTGCGCAGGGTGTCGCGCATGCCCTGGGATTCCAGCTGGAACACCCCGACCGTCTGGCCCGAGGCCATCAGTTCATAGGTCCTGGGATCGTCCAGCGGCAGCAGGTTCCATTCGGGCGCCGCGCCGCGCCGTTCCAGATAGCCCTTGGCCCGGTCCAGCACCGTCAGCGTCTTCAGGCCCAGGAAGTCGAACTTCACCAGGCCCGCCGGCTCGACCCACTTCATGTTGAACTGGCTGGCGGGGATGGTGGAGCGCGGGTCCTGATACAGGGGCACCAGCTCCGTCAGCGGCCGGTCGCCGATGACGATGCCCGCCGCGTGGGTCGAGGCGTTGCGATAGAGCCCTTCCAGCTCCAGCGCCGTCTCCAGCAGCGCCTTGACCGAGGCCTCGGCGTCACGCGCCTCGCGCAGGCGCGGCTCCAGGTCGATGGCCTGGGCCAGGGTCACGGGATTGGCGGGGTTGGCCGGCACCATCTTGGCCAGGCGGTCCACCTGGCCCAGCGGCATCTGGAGCACGCGGCCCACGTCGCGCAGCACGGCCCGCGCCTGCAGGGTGCCGAAGGTGATGATCTGGGCCACCCGGTCCTTGCCGTAGTGGTCCTGGACGTAGTCGATGACCTCTTCGCGCCGCTCCTGACAGAAGTCGATGTCGAAGTCGGGCATCGACACGCGTTCCGGGTTCAGGAAGCGCTCGAACAGCAGGCCGAACCGCAAGGGATCCAGGTCGGTGATGGTCAGCGACCAGGCGACCAGGGAGCCGGCCCCCGAGCCCCGCCCCGGCCCCACCGGGATGTCATGCAGCTTGGCCCATTTGATGAAGTCGGCAACGATCAGGAAGTAGCCGGGGAACCCCATCTGCTGGATGATCCCCACCTCCCACTCGAGGCGGTCCCAATAGTCCTGCTCGGGCGCGTAAGCCTTATTCTTCTCCAGCCGCGCCTTCAGCCCCTCGCGCGCCTGGTGCGCCAGTTCGTCGGCCTCGGAACGGCCCGCGCCGGTGTCGAAGCGCGGCAGGATCGGCTTGTGCGTCTTGACCAGGAAGGCGCAGCGGCGGGCGATCTCGATGGTGTTGTCGCAGGCCTCGGGCAGGTCGGCGAACAGCTCGCGCATCGCCTCGGCCGACTTGAACCAGTGCTCGCCGGTGACGCGGCGGCGGTCCTCCTGGCCCGTGAAGGCGCCGTCGGAGATGCACAGAAGCGCGTCATGCGACTTCGCCTGGGCCGCCTTGGCGTAATAGACGTCGTTGGTCGCGACGAGCGGGACATCGTTGGCGTAGGCCCATTCGACCAGGCCGCCCTCGGCCTCGATCTCGCTGGACAGGCCGTGGCGCTGCAGTTCGACATAGAAGCGGTCGCCGAACACCCGCTTCATCTCGGCCAGGGCGGCGGCGGCCTCGGCGGGTTTCTTCTGCACGAACAGCGGGTCGATCGGGCCGTCCGGACCGCCTGACAGCAGGATCAGCCCCTCGGACTTTTCCACAACCTTTCCCCAGGGCACGCCCGGCTCGGCCATCTCGCCCGCGTCGAGGTAGGCGGCGGACGACAGGGCGCACAGATTGAGCCAGCCCCGCTCGTTCTGGGCCAGCAGGACGACCGTCGGGGTCTTGGCCCAGCGCGGCGCCGCCTGCCCGCCGATGTCGAGCACCGGCAGGGCGCAGGCGACCAGCGGCTGCACCCCCGCGTCCTTGGTCGTCTGGCTGAACTCCAGCGCGCCGAACAGGTTGGCGCGGTCGGCCACGGCGACGGCGGGCATGCCCGCCTCGGCGGCCATCTTGCCGATCTTGCCGGCCTTGATCGCGCCTTCAAGCAAGGAATAGGCGCTGCGGACCCGCAGATGGACAAAGCCCTGACTGTTCACCGCATCCGCCAATTGAAAACTCCGCATCGCAGCGCCCGCTCACACGGACGCGCCTCATCATGCAGGGAGTCTGCCGCGCCCTTCAAACCGGGCGTCGGCACGGCAGCGGGTCACGCCACCAGGAAGGCCGCCTGCCAGACCATCCAGACGAAGCCGCCGCAGGACGCAAGCGACAGCAGTTCCCTCACCCAACGCGCCATTGATTTTATCCCCAGATCAAATGTTGCCCATTTGTTCTATGTTGCCGATTTGTTCTCGTCAACCGCAAATTGTTTGACAAGGTAAGCGTGGCCGGCCTGCGCGGGACCGCTCGGCCGAACCTCATTGGCAGGCGTGGGCTCAGTAGGCTTGGCTCTGGGCCGCCCTCTGTTCCAGGTGGCCGTCCTTCAGGGCGAAGACACGGTCCATGTGGCCCGCCAACTCCATGTTGTGGGTGGCGATCAGGGCGGCGATGCCCGTGGTCTTGGCCCGTTCGCGCAGGGCCTCGAACACCGCCTGGCTGGTGGCGGGGTCCAGGTTGCCGGTCGGCTCGTCCGCCAGCAGCAGGCGCGGGCTGTTGGCCAGGGCGCGGGCGATGGCGACCCGCTGCTGCTCGCCGCCGGACAATTGCGCCGGCTGGTGGGTGACGCGCTCGCCCAGCCCGAGGGCGGTCAGGGTCTGGGTCGCGCGCCGACGCGCCTCCCCTTCCCGCACGCCCGCGATGCGCATGGGCAGGGCCACATTGTCGAGGGCGTCGAACTCGGGCAGCAGGTGGTGGAACTGATAAACAAAGCCGATGCGGTGCAGGCGCAGCCGCGTGCGCGCGCGTTCGTCCAGCCCGCCGACGTCCTCGCCGTCGATCAGCACATGGCCGCTGGTCGGCCGCTCCAGCAGGCCCGCCGCGTGCAGCAGGCTGGACTTGCCCGAGCCTGACGGCCCGATCAGGCCGACGACCTCGCCCGGCATGACGTCCAGGTCAACGCCCTTCAGAACCGTCAGCCCGCCCTGGGCGGTCGGATAGGTGCGCGTCACCCCGCGCAGCGACAGGATGGCGCCGTTCGTCCCGGCGGCGACGGCGGGCTTCTTCTTCAGCAGCCTATTCAAAGCGCAGGGCCTCCACCGGATCGATGCGCGACGCGTTCCACGACGGCGGCAGGCTGGCTAGGCAGCTCATGAAGAAGGAGAAGACCGCCACCCAGGTCACGTCCCACGGGTCGACCTTGGCCGGCACGGAATCCAGCATGTAGACGTCGGCGTTGAACAGCTGGACGCCCAGCAGTCCTTCGAGGAAATGCTGGATCGCCCCGATGTTCCAGCAGAACAGCAGGCCCAGAACCAGGCCGGCGATGGTGCCGCCGATGCCGATGGCCGCGCCCGACATGAAGAAGATGCGCAGGATGGACGACTGGCTGGCCCCGACGGTGCGCAGGATGGCGATGTCGCGCGTCTTGTTCTTCACCAGCATGACGATGCCGCTGATGATGTTCATGGCGGCGATGGCCACGACCATGCCCAGGATGATGCTCATGGCCACCCGCTCGACCTTGAGCGCGCCCCAGATGGCGGCCTGACGGTTGCGCCAGTCCTGAACCACGCTGCCTGGCCCGGCCGCGCGCTGGACCGGCGTCAGCAGGTTTTCGACCAGGTCCGGCTCGGCCACCTTCATCTCGATGACGTCCCAGACGCCGTCCTTGCCGAAGAAGAGCTGGGCCTGCTCCAGCGGCATGAAGATGAAGGCGCGATCATAGTCGGCCGCGCCCGAGGTGTAGATGCCGCCGACGATATAGGTCTTCTCCAGCCCGCCGAGGTTGCCGAAGGCGCTGTCGGCCCCGGTCGGTGAATAGATGGAGATGGGGTCGCCCTCGCGCAGGCCCATCTGCTCGGCCAGGCTCTTGCCGATCAGGACGCGGTCGCCGCCGTATTCGCCCTTGCCGAAGCTCGCACGCGCCTCGGGGCTCAGGCTGTCATAGACGAATTTGGTCGAGGCCAGGTCCTGCGGCCGCACGCCGCGCACCAGGCCCCCGGTGGCGCCCCCGCCCGCACGGAACATGGCGGGAGACTCGACCAGCGGCGACACCGCCACCACGCCCGGCACGTCGGCGATCCGCGTCAGCGCCGCGTCGCGGTCGGGCGCATAAAGCACCGGCCCCTGCACGTACATGTGACCGTTGAACGACAGGATCCGATCCATCAGCGTGCCGCGAAAGCCCGCCATGATGCTCATGACGCTGATCAGCACGGCGACGGCCAGCATGATGCCGATGAAGCTGATCATGGCGATCAGCGCCACCCCGCCCTGCTTGCGCTTGGCGCGCAGGTAGCGGAGCGCCAGCCCGATCTCCCAGCTGGAGAACGGGCCGGATCCCTTCGATGCGGGCGGCGGAGCGGAGGCCGTCGCGGCGTCGGTCATTTCGTGAGCAGCTCCAGGGCGGCGTCCAGCGACAGGTTCTGCTTCTCGCCCGTGGCGCGGCGCTTCAGTTCGACCACGCCGTCGGCCAGGCCCTTGGGCCCGATGGTCAGCTGCCACGGCACGCCGATCAGGTCGGCGGTGGCGAACTTGCCGCCCGGACGCTCGTCGGTGTCGTCGTAGAGGACGTCCTTGCCCAGGGCCTCCAGCTTGGCGACCGCGTCCTCGCACGCGGCCGAGACGGCGGCGTCATTGGCGCGCAGGTTGATCACCACCACGTCGAACGGCGCGACCGAGTCCGGCCAGATGATGCCGCCCTCGTCATGGCTGGCCTCGATGATGGCGCCCAGCAGGCGCGACACCCCGACGCCGTAGCTGCCCATGTGGACCTCGGTGTCCTGGCCGTCCGGCCCGGCGACCTTGGCCTTCATCGGGGCCGAGTATTTGGTGCCGAAGTAGAAGATGTGGCCGACCTCGATGCCGCGCGCCGACAGGCGGTCGCCCTCGGCGGTCTGGGCCTCGAACTGGGCCTGGTCGTGCATTTCCTCGGTCGCGGCGTAGAGGGCCGTGCGCTCGTTGAACACGCCTTCCAGCTGCTCGACGCTGAGGTTGTGGCCCGGCGCGGCCATCTCGACCAGCTTGCGGTCGCAGAAGACCTCGCTCTCGCCGGTGTCGGCCAGGACGATGAACTCGTGGCTCAGGTCGCCGCCGATGGGGCCGGTGTCGGCGCGCATCGGCACCGCCTTCAGCCCCAGGCGGGCGAAGGTGTTCAGATAGGCCGCGAACATCCGCTTGTAGGCGATGCGGGCCGAGGCCTCGTCCAGATCGAAGGAATAGGCGTCCTTCATCAGGAACTCGCGGCCACGCATGACGCCGAAGCGCGGACGGCGCTCGTCGCGGAACTTCCACTGGATGTGGAAGAGGTTCAGCGGCAGGGCTTTGTACGACTTCACAAAGCCGCGGAAGATGTCGGTGACCATCTCCTCATTGGTCGGCCCATACAGCAGCTCGCGCTCATGGCGGTCGGTGATGCGCAGCATCTCCGGGCCATAGGCGTCGTAGCGGCCGCTCTCGCGCCACAGGTCGGCCAGCTGCAACGTCGGCATCAGCAGCTCGACGGCGCCGGCCTTGACCTGCTCCTCGCGCACGATGTTCTCGATCTTGCGCAGCACCCGCAGGCCCAGCGGCAGCCAGGCGTAGATGCCGGCCGCCTCCTGCTTGATCATGCCCGCGCGCAGCATCAGCTGATGCGACACGATCTGGGCGTCGGAAGGGGCTTCTTTCAGGGTCGGCAGGAAGTAGCGCGACAGGCGCATGGGAGGATTCTCGGCAAATTCAGTCAGGCCCGAGGTTTAACCGGGCGGGCGGCGCGAAAGCTAGAGCGCGCCGGATTGATTGATGTGAGGAATGGGCATCCAGCCGATCCACACCAGGGCGACGATGATCGCCCAGACGATGGCGGCCACCCAGGTGGTGGTGATGAATTTCTGCTTGAGGCGGGGCTCGGTGGGCGCGCCCCACTGGGTGCCGTCCGTCGGCGGTTCCTTGGTCTGCTCCGATGTGCCCAGCGGCAGGATGGCGAACAGCACGATCCACCAGACGGTGAGATAGGTGGCGACCAGGGTAAAGGGGCCAAGAGGCATCGACAAAAGTCCGTTTATCGCTTTCTTCGTGCAGCGGAACACGACGGCCCGCAGCAAGGATCCCCTGAATGCCACAGATTACGCTCGAACACTCCACCCATTTCGACGCGACCGACTGGCGCGCCCTGTCGCTGGAGATCCATCGCCTCTGCGTCGACGTGGTCGGGGCGACGACCCAGGCGTGCAAGACGCGCGTCGTCCGCTGCGATCGGCTGATCATCGCCGACGGCGATCCGGCCCAGGCCATGGTCCACTGCGACCTGCGCATCCTGACCGGCCGCACCCAGGAGCAGAAGACCGCCCTGGGCGAAGCCGTGCTGGCGGCCCTGCTGGCGGGCGTCGCGCCCTACGACGGTCCGCGCCAGATCTCGGTCGAGATCGGCAATCTGGACCGCGACAACTATCGCAAGGTCACTTTGTAAGTCCCTCTCCCGATGGGAGAGGGCTTGAGCGCCCGGGAGCCGAAGGCGATCGGCTACGCGAAAGGGTGAGGGTTCGCCGTTTCAGTCGGCGTCAGCCGTCGCGCTGCGGCTTACGCCGACATAAGCCGGAAACCCTCATCCGGCCCTTCGGGCCACCTTCTCCCATCGGGAGAAGGGAACATCGGTTACGGATGCGGCCGGCCGATGCCGTAGCGGGCGGCCCAGTACGGCAGGATGTCGTCGTCCTGCAGGAAGCGCGCGCCGGTCTCTTCGCTGACCTGGGCGTCGGGCCAGTCGAACTCGCCGTCCAGCACCAGCAAGGGGCAGCTCTGGTTCGCCTCCCCCACCTCGGCGATCACGGCCGGGCGCGGGCGCGGGTGATCCAGATAGGTGACGGTCAGATGCTCGCGCAGGCGCGGATAGAGGCCCAGCACCCCCTCGATCCGCGCGCCGGGCGGGCAGAACCACGGCCCGCCCTGATCGTCGAACCAGTCGGCGTTCAGCAGATACAGACGATCGGCCATCAGAGCCTCAGCACCACGGTTTCGACGATGGGACGACGGTCCCAGATCTGCTGGCTGGCCTTCTTCAGGGTCCGGCTGACGGCCTGTTCAATGACCATCTCGTCCTCCAGCGCCTCGCCCTTCAGGCCGCGCACCGTGTTCTCGACGCGCTCGGCCATGTCGTCCAGAACGTCGCCCAGAGGCCGGTCCGCGTCGCCGGGCAGGCCGATGCCGCGCACGTCGATGTCGCTGGCGATGCGGCCGCGCTTATCCAGGGCGAAGCTGACGATCAGGATGCCGTTGCTGGCCGCGTGCTTGCGCTCGCGCAGGGCCTCGCCCGCCTCCTCGACCAGCATGCCGCCGTCGACGAACAGGCGGCCCGAGGGCACTTCGTCGATGATGGCGGCGGGTCCGGGGGCCAGACGCACCATGTCGCCGTTGCGCGGCGTCACCGTCTCCGGCACCTGCATGTCCTTGGCCAGGGCGCCGTGCTCGATCAGGTGGCGGCGCATGCCGTGCGTCGGCACGGCGATCTTCGGCCGGGCCCACTGATACATCTGGCGCAGTTCGTCACGGCACGGGTGGCCCGAGACGTGGATGCCGGGATGGTCCTTCTCGGTGTAGAGGCGCACGCCGCGCTCGGCCATCTTGTCCTGCAGGCGGCCGATGCCCAGCTCGTTGCCGGGGATGACGCGCGATGAGAAGATGCAGTGGTCCCCCTCGCCCAGCTTGATGAAGGGATGCGTCCCCTCGGCCACGCGCGACAGGGCCGCGCGGGCCTCGCCCTGGCTGCCGGTGCACAGATACAGGATCTCGTCCGCCGGCCAGATCTTGGCCTCCTGCTCGGACAGGAAGGGCTTGAGGTCGCTCAACATCCCGACCGACTTGGCGGCGGCGGTGATGCGGTGCATCGACCGGCCGGCCAGGGCCACGCGGCGCCCGGCGGCCTCGGCGGCGCGGATCACGCTGTCCATGCGCGCGACGTTGGAGGCGAAGCAGCCGACCGCGACCCGGCCCTTCAGGCCCTGGATCAGCTCGGCCAGCTTGACCTTCACATCGCCTTCCGAGCCGGCGACGCCGTCCACGAAGACGTTGGTGGAGTCGCACACCATGGCCAGGACGCCTTCGTCGCCCAGCTTCTGGATGAACTCGACGTCGGTGCGCTCGCCCACGACCGGATCGTTGTCGATCTTCCAGTCGCCCGTGTGCAGCACCGTGCCCAGCGGCGTCTTGATGGCCAGGCCGTTCGGCTCGGCGATCGAGTGGGTGATGGTGACGTAGGTCACCTCGAACGGGCCCAGGTTCACGGTCGAACCCAGGGGCGCCTCGTTCAGCTCGACATCCTCATAGATGCCGGCGTCGCGCAGCTTCTCGCGGATCAGGAAGGCCGTGAACGGCGTGGCGTACAGCGGCGCCTGAATGCGCGGCCACAGCCAGCCCAGGGCGCCGATATGGTCCTCGTGCGCGTGCGTCAGCACGATGCCGAGGATGTTCTCGCCTTCCAGGAAGGTCGGATCGGGCACGATGACGTCCACGCCGGGCGTGGACTGGTCGCCGAAGGTCACGCCGACGTCGACGATGATCCATTTGCGGTCATGCGCCGGGCCGAAGCCATAGGCGTTGAGGTTCATTCCGACCTCGTTCGAGCCGCCCAGCGGCAGGAAGACGAGTTCGTCGTTTTGATTTTTCTTAGTCATACGGCCTTACAGATGGGAGTTCCGCCGCCAGATTTCGAGTAGGCCGCGGATGGTCAGGTCCGGATCAAACCGGTCGATAGAGTCAGTTGCGCCTTCAAACAGGGAGGCGACGCCGCCGGTGCCGATGACCGTCATGGGCTTGCCCCACTCGGCCTTGATGCGGTCCACCAGCCCTTCGATCAGGGCGATATAGCCCCAGAAGACGCCCGATTGCATGGAAGTCACGGTGTCGCGCCCGATGACGGTCTCGGGGCGCTGAATGGCGATGCGCGGCAGTTTGGCCGCCGCCTCGTGCAGGGCCTGAAGCGACAGGTTGATGCCCGGCGCGATCAACCCGCCCTCGAAGGCCCCCGCCCCCTGCCCGTTCGCGCCCGAGACGACGTCGAAGGTGGTGGCCGTGCCGCTGTCGATCAGCAGCAGGTCGCCTTCATAGACCTGCAGCGCGCCGATGGCGTTGACCAGCCGGTCGGCCCCGGCCTCGCTGGGCTTGTGGATGCGCACCTCGATGCCCAGCTCGACGTTCTCGCCGATCACCAGGGGTTCGACGTTCAGATAGCGCCGCGCCAGGTTGCGCAGGTTGAAGATCGACTGCGGCACCACGCTGGAGATGATGCAGCCGTCCATATCGGCCATGGTCATGCCCTGGCCGCGCATCTCGAACAGCTGATGCAGCCAGACGGCGTATTCATCGGCCGTCCGCATCGGATCGGTGGCCGTGCGCCATTGGACGATCCACTCCTTGCCGTCATGGACGGCGAACAGGGTGTTGGTGTTGCCTTGCTCGATCGCCAGCAGCATCAGGCGGCCTCTCCGAAGAAGACGTCGCCGGCGGAAATGACCCGCAAGGTTCCGTCCGGAAGTTTCAGGCGCAGGGCGCCGTCGGCCTCGACGCCGTCGGCGGTCCCGGTCAGGGTTTCATGGCTCAGCCGCGCCGTGCACGGGCCGAACAGGCCCGGCGTCCGCGCGACCCAGGCGTCCAGCACCGGCTGAAAGCCCAGCCGCGACCAGCGTTCCAGCCAGGCGTCGAAGGTCTCGGCCAGCATCCTGGCCCCCTCCTCGGCCGACGGCGCGGCGGCCACGTCGTGACGCAGGTGCTCGGCGATGCAGGTGGCGGGGCGCTCCGTCCCCTCGGGCGCGTGCGACAGGTTCACGCCTATGCCGACCGCCAGCCACAAGCCGCCAGAGGGGGCGGGACCGGACTCGATCAGGATGCCGGACGACTTGCGCCCGTCCAGAAGCACGTCATTGGGCCATTTGATGCTAACGAGCGTCGACGGGACATAGCGGTCCAGCAGGTCGGCCACCGCTAGGGCGGCGGCGAAGGTCAGCTGCGCCGCCTCGGCCGGAGACCGGTTCAGCGTCAGCAGCAGGGTCGAGGCCAGGTTGCCGTCCCGGCTGTCCCAGGCGCGGCCGCGACGGCCCCGCCCGGCGGTCTGACGCCGGGCCGCGATCCACAGCGGCCCGGCCTCGCCCGCCTCGGCGCGGCGACGCGCCTCGGCGTTGGTGGAGTCGGTCTCTTCGAGGATCAGGACCGGAGCCGCCAAGGCCCCTTATCCGATCCCGACGCCCGCGGCCGCCGCGCGCGTCAGCGGCTCAAGCCAGGTCAGGGCGATCAGCAGCACGGGGAAGCTGAAGGCCGCGGCGGCCCAGCCGATCCACTGCGCGCCGGCCGGCGCCTTGTCCGTCGTCACGTCGAACTCGGGCGTGTCGAACCACATCACCTTGATGATGCGCAGGTAGTAGAAGCCCGCCACGACCGAGGCCACCAGGCCCGCGGCGCCCGCCATCCAGTAACCGGCGTCGGCGGCGGCGCCGAAGACGTAGAACTTGCCCCAGAAGCCCGACATCGGCGGGATGCCGATGGCCGACAGCGACAGGATCGTCAGGGCGACGGCCGTCAGCGGGCGGTCCTTCTTCAGCCCCGCCAGGTCGGCGATCTTGCGGATCGGACGGCCGTTGCGGCTCAGCGACAGCAGGACGGCGAAGAAGCCGATCTGATCCACTACATACAGGGTCATGAACATCAGCGTCGCCTGGACGCCGAGTTGGGTGCCCGCCGCCACGCCCAGCAGGGCGTAGCCGATGTTGATGATCGAGGAATAGGCCAGCAGGCGCTGGATGTCCTTCTGCATCAGGCCGCCGAAGGCGCCGACCGCGAAGCTGATCAGCGAGATCAGGATCAGCACCTGGGCCCACTGCGCATGAGCCAGGCCGAAGCCTTCGACCAGAACGCGGATGATCAACACCATGGCCGCCACCTTGGGCGCGGTCGAGAACAGGGCCACGACCGGGGTCGGGGCGCCTTCATAGACGTCCGGCGTCCACATGTGGAACGGCGCGGCCGAGACCTTGAACGCCAGGCCGCAGATCAGGAAGACCAGGCCGAAGATCAGGCCGGGGCCCGGGTTGGCGGTGGCGAAGGCGGCGATATCCACGAACCGCATCGAGCCGGCGAAGCCGTAGATCAGGCTGGCGCCGTACAGCAGCAGGCCCGAGGACAGGGCGCCCAGGACAAAATACTTCAGGCCGGCTTCCGAGGCCTTCAGATCGTCGCGGCGATAGGCGGCCAGAACGTAGAGGGCCAGCGAGTGCATCTCGATGCCGATGTAGAGCGAGATCAGGTCGCCCGACGACGCCATCATCCCCATGCCGACCGAGGCCAGCACGATCAGGATCGGATACTCGAACTTGGCGATCTTGTTGCGATGCATCCAGCTGTCGCCCAGCACCACGGCCACAGCGGCGGACAGGAAGATGACCGCCTTGCCGTAAACGGCCAGCGGATCGGCCACATAGGCCCCGTTGAAAGCCGAACCCAGCGGGCCGACGACAGCCAACGCCGTCGCCGCCAGCAGCAGCAGAACCGACAGGCCCGAAACCAGGCGCGTCGACTTCTCGCCGGAGAAGGCGCCGACCATGAGCAGCACCAGACCGCCGACCGCCAGGGTCAGTTCCGGGGCCGAGAGATGAAGGGCGGAAGACAGATCAGTCATTATGCTCTCACCCGCCGATGGCTGCGCGATAGGCGGTCGTCAGGGCCTCAACGCTTGGCCCGGTGTAGTCGAGGACGGCGTTGGGATAGAGGCCCAGCCAGATGGTGCCGACGATCAACGGCACGAAGATCAACAGCTCGCGCTTGTCGATGTCCGTGATGGTCTGCAGCGCCGGATTGGTGATCTCGCCGTACATGACGTTGCGGAACAGCGTCAGCGCGTACACCGCCGAGAAGATCACGCCCGAGGCGGCGATCAGGGCGGTCCAGGTCGAGGCCTGATAGGCGCCCGTCATGGTCAGCACTTCGCCGATGAAGCCCGAGGTGCCCGGCAGGCCGACGTTGGCCATGGTGAACATCAGGAAGATGGCCGCATACCAGGGCATCCGCGCCGTCAGGCCGCCATAGAAGGCAATCTCACGCGTGTGCATCCGGTCATAGACCACGCCGACGCACAGGAAGAGCGCGCCCGAGATCAGGCCGTGGCTCAGCATTTGGAAGACGGCGCCCTGAACGCCGGTGTCGTTGCCGGCGAAGATGCCCATGGTCACGAAGCCCATGTGGGCGACCGACGAATAGGCGATCAGCTTCTTGATGTCGGTCTGACGGAAGGCGACCAGCGACGTATAGACGATGGCGATCACCGACAGGGCGAACACCAGCGGCGTGAACATCTGCGACGCCAACGGGAACATCGGGATGTTGAACAGGATGAAGCCGTAGCCGCCCAGCTTCAGCAGGATGCCCGCCAGGATGACCGAACCGGCCGTCGGCGCCTGAACGTGGGCGTCGGGCAGCCAGGTGTGCACCGGCCACATCGGCATCTTCACCGCGAAGGAGGCGAAGAAGGCCAGCCACAGGATCGGCTGCACCGAGGCGTCGAAGGCGTACTGCTTCAGCTCCGGGATGCTGGTGGTGCCGGTCGTGTGGGCCATCCACAGCATGGCCAGCAGCATAAGGACCGAACCGGCCAAGGTGTAGAGGAAGAACTTGTACGCCGCGTAGATCCGGTTGGCGCCGCCCCAGATGCCGATGATCAGATACATCGGGACCAGGGTGCCTTCGAAGAAGATGTAGAAGAGGAACAGGTCCAGCGAGGTGAACACCCCGATGACCAGCGTCTCCAGGATCAGGAAGGCGATCATGTATTCGACGACGCGCGTCTGGATCGACTTCCAGCTGGCCACGATACAGATCGGCAGCAGGAAGGCCGTCAGCAGGACGAACAGGATCGAGATCCCGTCCACGCCCAAGTGATAGCCGGCGCCGGCGAACCAGGCGTAGTTCTCGACGAACTGATAGGCCGGGTTCGACGGATCGAACTGCGCGACCAGCAGGACGGACACCGCCAGCACCACCATGGTGGTGACCAGGGCGATCCAGCGGGCGGCCGGGGCCGCGGCGTCCTGACCGCCCTTGTTCAGCAGGCGCGCGACCAGGATCGCGGCCGCGCCAAGAAGCGGCAGGAAGGTGACGATGCTCAGAATGTGAGGCACGAGGCTCAGGCTCCCCACGTGAAGATGGCGAAGGCAAGGAACGCAGCCACGCCGATCAGCATCACGAATGCATAGAAGTAGACGAAACCGGACTGGAACCGGGACAGCCAGCCGCCCGACTTCAGCGAAGCCCAGGCCGCGCCGTTCGGGCCCAGACCGTCGATGATCTTCACGTCGCCGATCTTCCAGAAGAAGTCGCCGAGCGCCTTGGCGCCCTTCACGAAGACGGCGTCATACAGCTCATCGAAGAACCACTTGTTGTAGAGGAAGGTCCACAGTGGGCCCTTGCGCTCGGCCCACTCCTTGGCGACGCCTTCCTTCAGGACGTAAATCCAGAAGGCGATGGCCGTGCCCAGCAGCGTCACGATCAGCGGCGCCCACTTCACCCAGGTCGGGACGTTGTGGCTCTCGTGCAGGACGTGGTTGGCTTCGCCGACGAAGATGGCGCCGCGCCAGAACTCGGCCTCATGATTACCGATGAAGTGCGGAGCAAAGACGATACCCGCAGCAACCGCGCCAACCGACAGCGCCAGCAGCGGCAGCACCATGACCAACGGGCTCTCGTGCGGCTTCAGCGGACCGTGGTGATGGTCGTCGTGCGCATGATCGTCGCCGTCCAGCGGTTCGGAATGCGTTTCGATCTGAGCATGCGACGCGTGGTCGTCGGCCGCGTGGGCGTGCGCGCCCTCCTCTTCCTTCCAAACGGGCTTGTTGTGGAAGGTCATGAACACCAGACGCCAGGAATAATAGGCCGTCAGCAGAGCCGCCGAGATGCCGATGACAAAAGCGAACATGCCCGCAGCCGAATGGCCGGTCGTCGCCGCCGCATAGGCGCTCTCGAGGATGGAGTCCTTGGAGTAGAAGCCCGCGAAGCCGCCAATGCCCGGAATACCGAGACCCGTAATGGCGATGGTGCCGATCATCATGGTCCCGTAGGTCCAAGGCAGAAGCTTCACCAGGCCGCCCATCTTCCGCATATCCTGCTCGTGGTGCATGCCGTGGATCACCGAACCGGCGCCCAGGAACAGCAGGGCCTTAAAGAAGGCGTGCGTGAACAGGTGGAACATGGCGGGCTGGTAAGCGCCGACGCCCGCCGCGAAGAACATGTAGCCCAGCTGCGAACAGGTCGAATAGGCGATCACCCGCTTGATGTCGTTCTGCATCATGCCGACGGTCGCGGCGAAGATGGCCGTGATGCCGCCGATGATGGCGATGAACTGCGAGGCGATCGGCGCGTGCTCATACAGCGGCGACAGCAGGCAGACCATGAAGACCCCGGCGGTGACCATGGTGGCCGCGTGGATCAGGGCCGACACCGGGGTCGGGCCTTCCATGGCGTCCGGCAGCCAGGTGTGCAGGAAGAACTGCGCCGACTTGCCCATGGCGCCGACGAACAGCAGCAGACCGGCCAGGTCCAGCGCCGACCAGGTGTAGCCCAGGAACTCCCAGCCCGCGCCGACCTTGCCGGCGATCAGCGGGAACAGCTTGGCGAACTCGATCGTGCCGAACATCCAGAACACGGTCATCATGCCGAGCAGGAAGCCGAAGTCGCCGACGCGGTTGACGACGAAGGCCTTGATGGCGGCGGCCGAAGCCGAGGCCTTCTTGTACCAGAAGCCGATCAGCAGATAGGACGCCAGGCCCACGCCTTCCCAGCCGAAGAACATCTGCACGAAGTCGGCGGCCGTCACCAGCGCCAGCATCATGAAGGTGAACAGGGACAGATAGGCGAAGAAGCGAGGACGGCTGTCGTCCTCCTTCATGTAGCCCCAGGAATAGAGGTGAACCAGCGAGGACACCGAGGTCACCACGATCAGCATGACCGCTGACATGGCGTCGACGCGGATCGACCAGTTCGACTGGAAGTCGCCCACGTGGATGAAGGGCGCAATCTTGACGGTGAAGGCTTCCAGCTCGCCCCAGGTCCACTGTCCGAACACGATCCACGAGACCGCGCACGAGAAGAACAGCAGGCCCGTCGTAACGGCCTGAGACGGAATGTCGCCGATCCGGCGACCGAAGAAGCCGGCGATCATGGCCCCCAGCAGGGGGGCGAAGACGCCGAGAGTGACGAGAGTCTGGATAGTCACGGTTCCGATCAGCCCTTCATCACGGAGGCGTCGTCGACCGCGATGTCGCCGCGGTTACGGAAGAAGGTCACGAGAATGGCCAGGCCGACGGCGGCCTCGGCCGCGGCGACGGTCAGGACGAACATGGCCATCAACTGACCCGACACGTCGTTCAGGTGGGTCGAGAAGGCCACGAAGTTGATGTTCACCGCGAGCAGGATCATCTCGACCGACATCAGGATGATGATGACGTTCTTGCGGTTCACGAAGATGCCGAACACGCCGATGGTGAACAGCATGGCGGCGACCGCCAGATAGTGCTGGAGCGAGATATCCATCACAGAAGCTCCTCGGGGGTGACGCCCTGGCCCGTGGTCACGGACTTGACCTCGACGGCCTTGGCGCGTTCGCGGTTGGCCTGGGCCGCCAGATCCTGGCGATGCACGCCCGGACGGTGACGCAGGGTCAGGACGATGGCGCCGATCATGGCGATCAGCAGGACCACGCCCGCCGCCTGGAAGAAGTAGACGTAGTCCGTGTAGAGCACGCGGCCGATCGTCTCGATGTTGGTCGCGTCAGGCCCGGCCGGAACCGGCGAGGCGGCGTCGCGGGCGGCTCCGCCCTGAACGACGCTGATCGACACCATGATCATCTCGGCCAGCAGGACGCCCGCCACAATGCCCGCCAGCGGCAGATAGCGCGCGTAACCTTCGCGCAGCTTCACGAAGTCGACGTCCAGCATCATGACGACGAACAGGAACAGCACCGCCACGGCGCCGACGTAGACGACCACCAGCAGCATCGCCAGGAACTCGGCGCTCAGCAGCACGAACAGGCCGGCCGCCGAGAAGAAGGTCAGGATCAGCCAGAGGACGGAGTGCACGGGGTTGCGCGCGGTCACCACCAGAAGGGCGGAAACCACGGCGACCGTCGCCAGAAGATAGAAGGCCAGGCCTTGCAACATGTGCGGGACGACGCCCCTCTTCAAAACCAATGGCCCGGGCGAACGCCTCGGACCCTTCCAGAAATCGGCCCCGGCCCGAAGGTCAGGGTCAGCGTGGCGGAATCGCCGCTCCGTTTAGCGATACGGAGCGTCGAGTTCCAGATTCTTCGCGATCAGACGCTCCCAGCGGTCGCCGTTGTCCAGCAGGCGCGCCTTGTCATAGAGCAGTTCTTCGCGGGTCTCGGTGGCGAACTCGCTGTTCGGTCCCTCGACGATGGCGTCCACCGGGCAGGCCTCCTGGCACAGGCCGCAGTAGATGCATTTGACCATGTCGATGTCGTAGCGCGTCGTGCGACGGCTGCCGTCGGCGCGCGGTTCGGCCTCGATGGTGATGGCCTGGGCCGGGCAGATGGCCTCGCACAGCTTGCAGGCGATGCAGCGTTCTTCACCGTTCGGATAGCGACGCAGCGCGTGTTCGCCGCGGAAGCGCGGCGACTGCGGGTTGCGCTCGAACGGATAGTTCACCGTGGCCTTGGGCTTGGCCATGTACTTCAGCGACAGGCCGACGGCGCCGAACACGTCGGTCAGCATCGCGCCCTTGGCCGCCTGAACGATACGGGTCAGCATTACGATTTCACTCCGGCGCACTCGCGTTCATAGCGGGCGCTTTCCTTGTCGAGAGTCTGGCACAGGCGCTGGCGTTCCGCCTCGCGCCGTTCAACTTCCTGCACCTTGCGCTCCCACTGATAGACCGAGACGGGCTCGGCCTCATAGGGCGCGCAGGCGCCGGCCGTCGCGGCGACGGCCAGGCCGATCAGCAGGGGCACGCGGATGCTCATCAGCCGCCCACCGCGAACACGCGCCAAGCCGCCACGAAGACCACGGCGACCAGCGAAGCCGGCAGGAAGATCTTCCAGCCCAGGCGCATCAGTTGGTCGTAGCGGTAGCGCGGCACGAAGGCCTTCACCAGGGCGATCATGAAGAACCAGAAGACCACCTTCACCGCGAAGACCGCCAGGTAGAACAGGTTGGCGACGAAGGCCGGGACGCTGTTCAGGAAGTCGGTCGGGAAGCCCGGATTCCACCCGCCGCAGAACAGCAGGGTGATCATGGCGCACATGAAGACGATGTTGGCGTACTCGCCGATCATGAACAGCAGGTAGGGGGTCGAGGAATATTCGACCTGATAACCGGCCACCAGTTCCGATTCCGCTTCGGGAAGGTCGAACGGCGGGCGGTTGGTCTCGGCCAGGGCCGAGATGAAGAAGACGATCGTCATCGGCAGCATGACGATGATGGTAGGCAGGGTTTCGAGGCCGCCGCCGAAGGCGTTCCAGTTCCAGATCCAACCCTGTTGCTGGGTCACGATCTCGGTCAGGTTCATCGTCCCGGCCAGCAGGATGACGTTGATGATGATCAGGCCCATCGAGACCTCATAGGACACCATTTGCGCCGCCGAACGCAGCGAGCCGAGGAACGGATACTTCGAGTTCGAAGCCCAACCGCCCATGATGATGCCGTAAACGCCCAGCGAGCTGATCGCGAGGATGTACAGGATGCCGACGTTCAGGTCCGACACCACCCAGCCCGGCGCGAACGGGATCACCGCCCAGGCGATGAAGGCCAGCACGAAGCTGATCAGAGGGGCCAGGATGAAGACCACCTTGTCCGAGCCGGCCGGGATGACGATCTCCTTCAGCACGAACTTGAAGAAGTCGGCGAAGGACTGCAGCAGGCCGAAGGGGCCGACCACGTTCGGACCCTTGCGCAGCTGAACGGCCGCCCAGATCTTGCGGTCGGCGAGCAGCAGGAAGGCCAGGGAGATCAGGATGCCGACCACGACCAGCAGAATCCCGCCCAAAGTGGCGAGGGTCCAGCCGACGGGGGTGGCCCAGAAGGAAGTCGCAGCGTCCATGTCTTACTCCGCCGCCAGGGCGACCGGCGCCGTCCGCTCAGCGGACAGTTGGGCCATCGTTTCACTGGCGCGCGCGATCGGGTTGGTCAGGTAGGGATCGGCGATGACGGAGACGAAGGCGACGTCGCCCAGGTCCCCCTTGGCGCCCAGCTTGGCGACGTCGAACGTCGCGGCCGGAGCCAGATAGTCGATGCGGCCGAAGGTCGAATGGTCGCCCATCAGCTTGGCGCGCAGTTGTTCCAGCGTGTCGAACGGCAGCTTGGCGCCCACACGCTCGGACAGGGCGCGGATGATGGCCCAGTCGTCCTTGGCCTCGCCCTTCGGGAAGACCACGCGCTCGGCCATCTGCACCCGGCCTTCGGTATTGACGTACAGGCCCGACTTCTCGGTGTAGGCCGCGCCCGGCAGGATCACGTCCGCGCCGTGCGCGCCGCGATCGCCGTGCGAGCCCAGATAGACGCGGAAGGCGCCCGACGCATCCGTGTTCACCTCATCGGCGCCCAGCAGGAACAGCACGTCCAACGCACCCGGCTTCAGCATGCCGGCCACGTCCAGACCGCCCTCGCCCGGCAGGAAGCCCATGTCCAGGCCGCCGACGCGCGCGGCGGCGGCGTGCAGGACGTTGAAGCCGTTCCAGCCGTCCTTGACGACGCCGACCTTCTTGGCAAGCGCGCCAAGAGCGTTCAGCACGGCCGGGCCGGTCTCGCCGGTCAGGGCGCCCGCGCCGACGATGATGGCCGGACGTTCGGCCTGGGTCAGGAAGTCGGTCGCGGCCTTGGGCAGCTTGCCCAGGGTCTTCGAACCGGCGCCCAGCCAGGCGTAATCATAGGTCAGGTCGGCTTGCGGGCCGATGACGCCGACTTCGACGCCGCCCTTCAGCCAGCTCTTGCGGATACGGGCGTTGAGCAGCGGCGCTTCCGTGCGCGGATTGGCGCCCACGATCAGGATGGCGTCAGCGTTTTCAATGCCTTGCAGGCCAGAGTTGAACAGCCAGCCCTCGCGAGCCTCGCCGCCCAGCGCCGCGCCGTCCTGACGGCAGTCGGTGTTGGCCGAGCCCAGGGCGCGGAACAGGTCCAGCGTCGCCTTCATCGACTCGGCGTCCTGCAGATCGCCGGCGATGGCGCCGATGCGGTCAGCCGGAGCGGCCTTCAGCTTGTCGGCCACGACCGACAGGGCTTCATCCCACGAAGCGGGACGCAGCTTGCCGTTCTCGCGCACCCACGGGCGATCCAGACGACGCGCCTGCAGGCCGTCGACGGCGTAGCGGCTCTTGTCAGACAGCCACTCTTCGTTGATGCCCTCGTTCACGCGCGGCAGCACGCGCATGACCTCGGCGCCGCGCGAGTCGGCGCGGATGTTCGAGCCGAGGGCGTCCATCACGTCGATGGTCTCGGTCTTCTTCAGCTCCCACGGGCGGTAGTGATACTGCCACGGGCGGTGCGTCAGGGCCCCGACGGGGCACAGGTCGTTGACGTTGCCCGACAGCTCGCTGTCGATGTTCTTTTCCAGATAGGTCGTGATCTCAGCGCTTTCGCCGCGCGAGATCATGCCGATGTCGGGCACGCCCGCCACTTCGGTGATGAAGCGAACGCAACGCGTGCACTGGATGCAGCGCGTCATGAACGTCTTGACCGTCGGGCCCATGTTCTTTTCTTCGACCGCGCGCTTGTTCTCGCCGTAGCGCGAACCGTCGCGGCCGTAGCCCACAGCCTGATCCTGCAGGTCGCACTCCCCGCCCTGGTCGCAGATCGGGCAGTCGAGGGGGTGGTTGATGAGCAGGAACTCCATCACCCCTTCGCGGGCCTTCTTCACCATCGGCGTGTCGGTGAAGATTTCCTGGCCGTCGGCGGCCGGCAGCGCGCACGATGCCTGCGGCTTGGGCGGTCCAGGCTTCACCTCGACCAGGCACATGCGGCAGTTGCCGGCGATGGACAGGCGCTCGTGGTAGCAGAAGCGCGGGATTTCCTGCCCGGCGCGCTCGGCGACCTGCAGCACGGTCATGCCCGGTTCGAACTCGACTTCAACGCCGTTGACCTTGGCGATAGGCATTACGATTACTCCGCCGCGATCGCGTGGCCGGCGAAGTTCGCGCGGCGGCTGCGGTAGGTGTGGATGCGCTCTTCGATCTCGTGACGGAAGTGCCGGATCAGGCCCTGAACGGGCCAGGCGGCGGCGTCGCCGAGGGCGCAGATGGTGTGTCCTTCGACCTGACCGGCCACGTCGAGCAGCAGGTCGATCTCGGACGGGTCGGCGTCGCCGATCGCCATGCGTTCCAGCACGCGCCACATCCAGCCGGTGCCTTCACGGCACGGCGTGCACTGGCCGCAGCTCTCGTGCTTGAAGAAGTAGCTGATGCGGGCGATCGCCTTCACGATGTCGGTGGACTGGTCCATGACCGTCACCCCGGCGGTGCCCAGCGACGAGCGATGCTCGCGCATGGAGTCGAAATCCATCAGGGCGACTTCGGCCTGTTCGCGCGTGATGACCGGGCAGGACGCGCCGCCCGGAATGATGGCCTTCAGGTTTTCCCAGCCGCCGCGCACGCCGCCGCCGTGATCCTCGATCAACTGGCGCAGCGGGATCGACATGGCCTCTTCGACCACGCAGGGGGTGTTCACGTGGCCCGACAGGGACATCAGCTTGGTGCCGGTGTTGTTCGGACGACCGAAGCTGGCGAACCAGTCCGCGCCACGACGCAGGATGGTGCCGACCACGGCGATCGATTCCACGTTGTTCACGGTCGTCGGGCAGCCATAGAGGCCTGCGCCAGCCGGGAACGGCGGCTTCAGGCGCGGCTGGCCCTTCTTGCCTTCCAGCGACTCCAGCAGGGCCGTCTCTTCACCGCAGATGTAAGCGCCCGCGCCGTGGTGGATATAGACGTGGAAGTCCCAGCCGTGGACGTTGTCGTCACCGATCAGCTTGGCCTCATAGGCCTGCTTGACGGCGGCTTCCATGCGCTCGCGCTCGAGGATGTATTCGCCGCGCAGGTAGATGTAGCAGGCGTGAGCCTTCATCGCGAAGGAGGCGATCAGGGCGCCTTCGATCAGCAGGTGCGGATCATGACGCATGATCTCGCGGTCCTTGCAGGTCGCGGGCTCGGACTCGTCGGCGTTGATGACCAGGTAGTGAGGGCGATCCTTCACTTCCTTGGGCATGAAGGACCACTTCAGCCCGGTCGAGAAACCGGCGCCGCCGCGTCCGCGCAGGCCCGAGTTCTTGACGTTGTTGATGATCCAGTCGCCGCCAAGGTCCAGCATGTCCTTGGTGGCGTTCCACGCGCCGCGCTTCTTCGCACCTTCAAGGCCCCAGTCGTGGAAGCCGTAGAGGTTGGTGAAGATCCGATCCTTGTCTTGGAGGATGCCGACCATGATCCCTTAAAGTCCTTCCGCCATGCGGCGTTTATGGTGGCGGGTGCGCTGGAAGACGGCGTAGATCACCAGCACCCATCCGATAGCCAACAGGCCATAGGCCGCCATCACCGCGTTGTCAGTCAGGCCGAAACGGCCGTCGCGCGCGAACAAAACCAATGCGGCCGCGACCACGATGCAAGCCAGGCCAGCCCAACGCTGACGCCAGCCCACGCGACGCAGCTCGGCCCGATAGGCCGCCCTGCCCGCTTCTGTCTCGAGGTCCGGCCGCGCCATCAGACCGGCGCCTTTTCAGCGACAGGCTCCGAATTCGGCAGCTTCTTGATCTTCTTGGCGGCCGAGCCGTCATACAGCGCCGGATCCGTCAGCACGCGCGCGCCGCCTACCGGCTCAGACGTGTGACGACCGACATAGCTGCCCGCCTTCGGCGTCTTGCCCGCAGCGAAATCATCGATGATCTGGGCCATGTTCTCAGGCGTCAGATCTTCGTAATAGAGGTCGTTGATCTGGGCCACCGGCGCGTTCGAGCAGGCGCCGATGCATTCGACTTCCTGCCAGGTGAAGCGGCCGTCGGCGGACAGTTCGTCCTTGGGACCGATCTTCTCGCGGCACACGCGCATCAGCTCATTGGAGCCGCGCAGCATGCACTGCGTCGTGCCGCAGACCTGGATCAGCGCGGCCGTACCGACCGGCGTCAACTGGAACATGGTGTAGAAGGTCGCGACCTCCAGCACCCGGATATAGGCCATGCCCAACAGGTCGCCGATGGCGCGCAGCGACGGCTCGGACACCCAGCCTTCCTGTTTCTGGACCAGCCACAGGATCGGGATCACGGCCGACTGGCGACGCGATTCAGGGTACTTCTTGATCCACCACTGAGCCTTTTCCATCGTCTCCTTCGAAAACTCGAAAGAGGACGGTTGTTCCTTGGCGAGACGACGAACGCTCATCGGTCCACTTCTCCGAACACCATGTCGAGCGAGCCGAGGATGGCGGACACGTCCGCCAGCATATGGCCGCGGTTCATCCAGTCCATCGCCTGCAGGTGACGGAAGCCGGGGGCCGACAGCTTGACGCGGTAGGGTTTGTTGGTGCCGTCCGACACCAGATAGACGCCGAACTCGCCCTTGGGCGCCTCGACGGCCGCATAGACCTCGCCTTCCGGAGTGCGGAAGCCCTCGGTGTAGAGCTTGAAGTGGTGGATCAGCGCTTCCATCGAACGCTTCATCTCACCGCGACGCGGCGGGGCGACCTTATGGTCTTCGGTCAGGACCGGTTCGCGGGGGCAGTTGCGCAGCTTGTGGATGCACTGCTCCATGATGCGCACCGACTGGCGCATCTCTTCGACGCGGCACAGGTAGCGGTCCCAGCAGTCGCCGTTCTTGCCGACGGCGATGTCGAACTCCATGTCGGCGTAGCAGTCGTACGGCTGGGCCTTGCGCAGGTCCCAGGCGATGTCCGAGCCGCGCAGCATGACGCCCGAGAAGCCCCACGCCAGGGCGTTCTCCTTGGACACGACGCCGATGTCGACGTTGCGCTGCTTGAAGATGCGGTTCTCGGTAACCAGGCTTTCGATGTCGTTCAGCGCGGCCGGGAACTCGGCGCACCAGCGGCCGATGTCGTCGATCAGCTCGGGTGTCAGATCCTGATGGACGCCGCCCGGACGGAAGTAGTTGGCGTGGAGGCGCGCGCCGCAGGCCCGCTCGTAGAAGACCATCAGCTTCTCGCGCTCTTCGTGGCCCCACAGCGGCGGGGTCAGGGCGCCAACGTCCATAGCCTGCATGGTCGCGTTCAGAAGGTGGTTCAGGATGCGGCCCATCTCCGAGTACAGGACCCGGATCAGCTGGCCGCGATACGGCACGTCGATCTCCAGCAGGCGCTCGATGGCCAGGCAGAAGGCGTGCTCCTGGTTCATCGGCGAGACATAGTCCAGCCGGTCCAGATAGGGGATGTTCTGGAGGTAGGTGCGCGCCTCCATCAGCTTCTCGGTGCCGCGGTGCAGCAGGCCGATGTGCGGATCGACGCGCGTGACCAGCTCGCCGTCCAGCTCCAGCACCAGACGCAGCACGCCGTGCGCGGCCGGGTGCTGCGGGCCGAAGTTGATGGTGAACTTGCGGTCGTCCATCGCCCTTGCGTGCGGGGTCAGGCCGTCTTCATAATCCTCGAACGGGTCGATGGCCGAACCGAGCGGCGCGGGCATGTTCTTGACGTCGGCCATTACTGCGCTCCCGCCTTTTCATCGCCCGGAAGGACGGTCGGATAGTCGGCGCCTTCCCACGGAGACAGGAAGTCGAAGTTGCGGAATTCCTGCGTCAGCTTCACCGGCTCGTAGACGATGCGCTTCTGCTCTTCGTCGTAGCGGACCTCGACGTAGCCCGTCATCGGGAAGTCCTTGCGCAGCGGGTGCCCCTGGAAGCCGTAGTCGGTCAGGATGCGGCGCATGTCCGGGTGATCCGAGAAGATCATGCCGTACATGTCGAAGGCCTCACGCTCGAACCAGCCCGCCGACGGATAGACCGAAACGACGCTGGGGACCGGCTGCACTTCGTCGGTCGACACCTTGACGCGAACGCGCGCGGCGCGCGTCAGCGACAGCAGGTGATAGACAACCTCGAACCGCTCGGCGCGGTCGGGATAGTCGGCGCCGCAGACATCCATGCACTGCTGGAAGCCGAACTGATCGCGCAGGGCCGTCATGATCTCGACGATGTTCTCGCGCGGGGCGATCAGCGTCAGCTCGCCATAGGCCACCACAGCTTCGACGCCGAGCGCCGCGACCATTTCAGTGCCCAGGGGCGTAAGGGCGGATTCGCGCTCCGCAACGCGCACCAGTTCGCTCATCGCTCGATGGTCCCCGTGCGGCGGATCTTCTTCTGCAGTTGCAGGATGCCGTACAGCAGGGCCTCGGCGGTCGGCGGGCAGCCCGGAACATAGACGTCCACCGGCACCACGCGGTCGCAGCCGCGCACGACGCTGTAGCTGTAGTGATAGTAGCCGCCGCCGTTGGCGCACGACCCCATCGAGATGACGTAGCGCGGGTCCGGCATCTGATCGTAGACCTTGCGCAGGGCCGGAGCCATCTTGTTGGTCAGCGTCCCGGCGACGATCATCAGGTCGGACTGGCGCGGCGAACCGCGCGGCGCGGTGCCGAAACGCTCCAGGTCGAAGCGCGGCATCGACAGGTGGATCATCTCCACGGCGCAGCAGGCCAGACCGAACGACATCCACATCAGCGAACCGGTGCGGGCCCAGGTGATGACGTCGTCCAGCGAGGTCGTCAGGAAGCCGCGCTCGCCCAGTTCGGTGTTCACCGACTCGAAGAACTTGTCGTGGACCTTGGGATCATAGCCCTCGACGGTCGAGCGCGCGGCAGAACCGGCGGGGACCAGAGGACTGGAGGGGGCGATCACTGCCATTCCAGGGCTCCCTTCTTCCATTCGTAGATGAAGCCGACCGTCAGGACGCCCAGGAAGACCATCATCGACCAGAAGGCGAAGACCATGCCGCCGTGCGACAGGTCGAACATCGACACCGCCCAGGGGAACAGGAAGGCGATTTCCAGGTCGAAGATGATGAAGAGGATCGACACCAGATAGAAGCGCACGTCGAACTTCATGCGCGCGTCGTCAAAGGCGTTGAAGCCGCACTCATAAGCCGAGAGCTTCTCGGTGTCGGGGTTCTTGGGGGCCAGCACCCAGGCCGCCAGCATGAAGCCGGCGCCGAGCACGATGGCGATGCCCAGGAAAACGACGATCGGAAGATATTCTAGAAGAAATTCGTTCATTCGAGCTGCCTCGCCCGCCGGAGGGAGGGGGCGGATTCGGGGCTTCTTAGACCCAACCTCGCCGGGGTTCAAACCCAAGTGGCCGAAGGTTTTTTCTTGCGAACGGTTCGCAGATTATTGTGACGCTGGAAGGCCATTTCACACCCCGCCTCCATACCGCCGATCCGCGAGTTCAGCCCCGCCGCCGACACGAAGTCGGCGCCCGTCTCAAGGAGCGGCCGCCCCCTCGCGCAGCCCGCCCTCAAGCGCTCGCGAAAGGAAGACTGCATTGATTTGCTTTATCCACAGCCAGGTCGCTTGACGTGCGACGCGGCCCCGCCTAAACGACGCCCCTCGCCGCGGCGCACAGCGCTTCGGTTCGGGAAACGCGGGTGTAGCTCAGTTGGTTAGAGTGCCGGCCTGTCACGCCGGAGGTCGCGGGTTCGAGCCCCGTCACTCGCGCCACTTCCTTCAGAAATGAATGAAGTGGCGCACCGCCCTTCCCTCTCTCAAATGCATCGTCATGAACGCACCGCGCGCCGCGCGAGCGAACGCGCCCGGCCTCAGTTCATCGGCAGGGGCTCTCGCGGCGTGACGAACTCGGCGCGGCCCGTGAGTTCGCCATACAGGATGGTCAGGTCCTCGAAGACGCGATTCCAGGCGAACTGCTCGACCGCTTTCACTCGGGCGGCTCGCCCCAGCGCCTCTATGTCGCGGGCGAACAGGGCCTCGACCGCCGCGGCGTAGTCCGCGGGGTCGGCCGAGGCGGCCAACTGGCCCACGCCCTCGTCCACCGTCTCGGCCACGCCTCCGGCGTCGACCCCCACGACGGGACGCCCGCAGGCCATGGCCTCCAGCACGATCAGACCGAAGGGCTCCTTGTCGTTGGCGTGCACGAAGGCGTCGCAGCTGGCGATGATGCGCGCGACCGCGCGCGGGTCCTTTTCATAAGGCAGGGAAAAGACCCGATCCTCCGCCGGCATGCCCGCCCCGGCGCCGACCAGCACCAGGTGATAGGGCGCGCCGAGGCGCTGCACTGCGTCGATCAGGACGCCGACATTCTTCTCCTTCGCCGGACGGCCTGCGAAGCACAGCAGGCGAGCGTCCGCGCCCAGCCCCAGCCGCTTCAGCAGCCAGTCGCGATCCCGGCGGTCGGGATGGAAGGCGTCCACCTCGACGCCCAGCGGACGAATCACGATGCCGCCTACCCCCGCCTCTTCCAGCCGTCGGGCGATGAAGCGGCTGGGCGAGACCACGCGGTCGAACTGCGAGAACAGCTTCGCCCAACGCTTCTCAACGGGCTTCTTGGCCCATTCGCCGAAATGCAGCGCCGCCAGGCTGGCCGGGTCGGAGTGACAGAAGCCCACGACCGGGCAGCCGACTCTCTGCCCCGCCTCCAGAGCGCCCTGCCCGGGCGTATAGGGATCGCCCGCCTCGATCAGGGCGGGATTGAGCGAGGCGCACCATGCGCCCCAGCGCCGCACCGAACTGGGCCAGCGATAGCCGTCGCCGAAGGGCAGCTTGGTCGCGTGCAGACGCACCACGCCGTCCAGGGCGGCCTTATGCTTGGCGCCCGGCACGACCAGGTTGTGCGCCACGCCGGGCCGGTTGGCCTCCAGCCAGGCCTTCTTCGACAGCAGATAGCGCTTCACCCCGCCCGAGCGCGGCGCGAACAGCATGGTGGTGTCCACCAGGCGCGGCCGGGGATCAGCGGCCGCCGTCTTCATCGCCCGCAAGGTGTCCGCCACCTCTTCGTCCAGGCCCGGAAACAGTCTCAGCTCGCTTTCCTGGACGTCGATGCAGCTCTTGCTCATGTCGTCGATCTTCTGCCTGCCGTTCTTCACGATAACGCTAGAGCTCCGACTTTGGATGCGACGGACAGGGTTGAGCATCACCATCCGATTCGCCCGTAGCGCTTGTTACGGCCCCGCTCAAGCGTCCCGCGCGGAGCGCCGCGTCGCCCGCCGGAGCCGTTTTCATCCGCCGTTCAGCTTCCGCCCCCTACGCCCGGCCTTGCATTCGCCTCAAATTCGAGAAACTTGGGGCATGCGGGCGCCGACCCTGTTAGGAGGGGGCGCCTTACGATCCTTGCGCGTGCGACCACGAGGGGTTTCTGACGAATGCGTATTCTGCTCGCGAGCGCTGTTGCGATCGCTCCTCTTCTGGTCGCCTCGGGCGTTCAGGCTGAACAGGTCGTTTCGACCGCGCGGACGACCCCGATCAGCACCTCGACCGCCAACAACGGCGCACCCGACGCCGTGCGCCTGGCCAACGGCGGTTCGATCGCCGTGACCTCGGGCGCCGCGGTGACGCTGGATTCCAGCCATGACGTGAAGCTGGACGGCAATTCCAAGATCGACATGCTCAAGGCCGCCGATGGCGCTACGGGCGTGCTGGTCAACGGCGGAAACACCGGCAATGTCACCATCGCCGGCTCGATCAACATCACCGACTCCATCGAAGAGTATAAGGACGACGACAAGGACGGCGACCTGGACGGCCCGTTCGCCGACGGCACGAACCGTCACGGCGTCCACGTGACCGGCGCCTCGCCCCTGGTCGGCGACATCCGCATCGAATCGTCGGGCTCGATCAAAGTCGAGGGCAACAACTCGTCCGGCCTGACGATCAATGCGCCGCTGACCGGCGACATCTTCAGCCTGGGCCAGATCAACGTCGTCGGCAACAACACCTATGGCGTGCACACCACGGGCGACGTGACGGGCGACATCACCCTGCTCGGCAGCATCACCGCCATGGGGGAAAACGCCGTCGCCGTCGCCGTCGACGGCGCGGTCGACGGCGCGGTCAAGATTCAAGGCGCGGTCGCCGTCACCGGCTATCGCTACACCACCCCGCCGCCGTCCAAGCCGACCACGGGCAATCCGATTGAGGGACGGACCTATCTTGAAAACCTGGACGCTGATGACCTGCTCCAGGGCGGTCCGGCCGTGCGCATCGCCGGCGACGTCAGCAAGGGCGTGCTGTTCGACACCGCGCCGAACTACGGCCCCAAAGGCATCGACGGCGACGACGACGGCGACGGCGTCAAGAATGGCGACGAGGACGACGACGGCGACGGCAAGAAGAACCGCGAGGACGATGACCGGGACGGCGACGGCATCACTGACGTTCAGGAAACGACCGCCGCCATCCGCGCTTTCGGCGGCGCTCCGGCGGTGCTGGTCGGTTCGGCCGACAAGGCCATCACCCTCGGCGCGGTCGGCACGGGCAACGACGCCTACGGCCTGATCAATCGCGGCTCGATCGAAGCCGCCGGCGTTTACAAGGACATCGACACCACGGCGGTTCAGATCGGCGGCACGGGCCAATCCGTCACCCTGACCGGCGGCTTGCGCAACGAAGGCACGATCAACTCGACCGCCAACACGGCGAACAGCACCGCCATCCTGGTCGGCGCGGGCGCCACGGCGCCCAACATCGTCAACACGGGTTCGATCCAGAGCGTGTCGGCGGGGACGAACGCCGATCTGGCGGCCGGCATCCTGATCGACAGCGGTGCCAACGTGTCCTCGCTGACCAACTCGGGCACCCTGGCGGCCCTCGTGAACGGCTCCAAGGGCGACGCGGTGGCCATCCGCGACGCCTCGGGGACGCTGACCTCCGTCAGCAACACCGGCAACATCATCGCCCTGATCACCCCCGAACAGGGCGTGGCGTCGACGGGCTCGGCGATCGCCGTCGACCTCAGCGCCAACAGCTCGGGCGTCACCCTGGTGCAGGACGGGGTCGTCGTCCCCGACAACAAGCTGCCCGACGCCGACGGCGACGGCGTGCCCGACGCCAAGGAACCGGCGATCCTGGGCGACATCCGCCTGGGCTCGGGCGCCGACGTGCTGGACATCCGCAACGGCACGGTGACCGGCGACATCTCCTTCGGGACCGGGGCCGACCGCCTGTCCATCAGCGGCGGCGCCCTGGTGACCGGCAAGCTGTCGAACGGCGATGGCCAACTGGACATCGACATCTCCAAGGGCACCCTGGACGCCCGCCACACCGGCCAATTGGAGATCAGCGAATTGAACGTCGGCGCGGACGGCAATCTGATCGTCACCCTGGACCCGGCCAACGGCGCCGCCGGCGGCTTCAAGGTCAGCGGTTCGGCCGACCTGGCCGACGGCGCGGGCCTGGGCGTGCGTTTCAACTCCCTGATCCAGGACCCGACCTCCTTCACCATCATCGAGGCGGGCGATCTGAACGTCGGGGCCATCGATCAGGATTTGCTGCAATCCAACTCGCCCTACGCCTTCGTGGTCAGCTCGAACGTGGACGAAGCGGCCGGCAAGCTGACCGTCGACGCCCGCCGCCGCACGGCTGAAGAAGCCGGGATGATCAAGGCTGAAGCCGCCGCCTACGACGTGCTCTACGCCGGCCTGGCCGACAACGAGATCATCCGCGCGGCCATGCTGAACCAGACGGACCGCGACGGATTCTTCAACATCTATCAGCAGCTCCTGCCCGACCACTCGGGCGGCCCGCTGCTGTCCCTGGCCAGCGGCGTCGACGCCGTGACCCGGGCCCTGACCGGCCGCAACGCCTCGGCCGCGCCGGGCGAGACCAGCGCCTGGGTGCAGGAGATCAACTTCTACGCCGACAAGGACAAGACCGACACCTACGGCTTCCGCTCCGAGGGCTTCGGCCTGGCGGGCGGGGTCGAGCGCGGCACCAACATGGGCGCGGTCGGCCTGACGGCGGCCTTCACCTCCTCCGACCTGGAGGACCCCGAGGCCGCGGCCGAGGAAGTCCTGTCGGCCAATCTATTGGAGCTGGGCCTCTACTGGCGCGCCCAGGGCCAGTACTGGTCGACCTGGGCTCGCGCGGCCGGCGGCTACGCCTCCTTCAGCGCCACGCGCAAGCTGGTGGCCGAAGGGGTCAATCTGAAGAACGAATCCGACTGGCACGGCTTCACCCTGGCCGCCGCCGGCGGCGCCTCCTACGAGCGCAACTTCGGCCGCCTGAACGTCCGACCCGAGGCCTATGTCGAATACTTCTCGCTGAACGAGGACGCCCGCAGCGAGCGCGGCGGCGGCGACGGCTTCGACCTCGACATCGACAAGCGCGACGGCCACATCTTCTCGGGCGTGGCGGCGGTCAACGTCGGCTACGGCTTCGGCAAGGACGGCTGGATTCGTCCGGAGGTCCGTCTGGGCTGGCGTCAGAACTTCTCGGTCGACGCCGGGACGACCATCGCTCGCCTGGCCTCGGGCGGCGACGCCTTCACCCTCACGCCCGCCAGCATCGAGGGCGGCGGACCGCTGCTGGGCTTCCGCCTGAACGTCGGCAACGACCTGGGCCTGCTGTCCATCACCGGCGACGCCGAAATGCTCGAGGACTACGTCCGCTACACCCTGCTGCTGCGGGCCAGCTTCAAGTTCTGAGGTTTCTTCAGTCTTCGGACGAAATAGGGCCGTCGGATTCGTTCCGGCGGCCCTTTCCGTATCTTGCCGCGGACCCGCGCCCTCCTATGATCCCCCCCGATCCAGAGGGGGATTTCACATGAACAAGTTCGCCTGGGCGGCCTGCGCCCTGATCCTGAGCGCCCATGCGCCGGCGCTGGCCCAGGCTGCGCCCGCCGCCCAAACCGCCCTGCCCGCCGCCGACGCGGGCCGCTTCACCCCCCAGGACCTGTTCGGCCTGGAGGTCGCCTCCGACGCCCAGATCAGCCCGGACGGCGGCCAGATCGCCTATGTCCGCCAGACGGCCGACATCATGACCGACCGGATGCGCCCTACCATCTGGCTGATCGACGTGAAGACCGGCCGCCATTCGCCCCTTGTCGCTTCGGCCGGCTCGCATCGCCAGCCGCGCTGGTCGCCGGACGGCACGCGCCTGTCCTACATCTCCAGCGCCGAGGGCGGCGCGCCCCAGTTGTTCGTACGCTGGATGGCGTCGGGAGAAGCGGTCCGCGTCACCAACCTGCCCAACACCCCGTCCAGCGTCAGCTGGTCGCCCAACGGCGAGCAGTTGGCCTATTCCGTCCTGGTCGCCGGCGACAAGCCCAGGATCGGCTCGCCCCTGGCCAAGCCCGAAGGCGCCCAGTGGGCCCCGCCGCTGGAGATCATCGACAGCGTCACCTACCGCTCCGACGGCCAGGGCTATCTGAAGCCCGGCTTCCGCCATGTCTTCGTCGTCGGCTCGCAGGGCGGCGGCGCGCGCCAGCTGACCCACGGCGACTTCCACCACGGCGGCGGCCTGACCTGGTCGGCCGATTCCCGCACGATCTATCTCAGCGCCAACCGCCGCCCCGACTGGCAGCGCGAGGCGAACGACAGCGAAATCTACGCCCTGGACGTCCAGACCGGCGGCCTGACCGCCCTGACCAGCCGCGCAGGCCCCGACAACGCCCCCGTCGCCTCGCCCGACGGCCGCCGCATCGCCTACCTCGGCTATGACGATAAGCGGATGGGCTATCACAACACCCGCCTCTATGTGATGGACGCCGACGGCTCGAACCGCCGCGTCCTGACCGAGAGCCTGGATCGTTCGGTCCAGTCGCCCACGTGGAGCCACGACGGCCGCTCGGTCTATGTCGCCTATGACGACCAGGGCCGCACCAAGGTCGCCCGCGTGGCGATGGACGGCGCCGTCACCCCCCTGATCGAGGACCTGACCGGCGACGACATCGGCCGTCCCTACACCGGCGGCGGCTTCACCGTGGCGGACGACGGCGCCATCGCCTACACGCGCGGAACGCCGACCCGCCCGGCCGACGTCCACGTCCTGAAGGGCGGCCGCAGCACCCAGCTGACCCGGCTGAACGCCGACTTCCTCGGCGCTCGCCGCCTGGGCGAGGTGCGCCGCATCCAGGTCGCCTCCTCCCACGACCAGCGCGCGGTCGAAAGCTGGCTGACCCTGCCGGCCGACTATGTCGAGGGGCAGCGCTATCCCCTGGTGCTGGAGATCCACGGCGGCCCCTTCGCCGCCTACGGCCCGCACTTCGCCACCGACAACCAGCTGTTCGCCGCTGCGGGCTACGCCGTCCTGTCGGTCAACCCGCGCGGCTCGACCTCCTACGGGGATGAAATTCGCCAACCTGATCCACCACAACTATCCGTCGAACGACTATGACGACCTGATCAGCAGCGTCGACGCCGTCATCGCTCAGGGCGTCGCCGATCCCAACCGCCTGTTCGTCACCGGCGGCTCGGGCGGCGGGGTGCTGACCAGCTGGATCGTCGGCAAGACTGACCGCTTCAAGGCCGCCGTGGTCCAGAAGCCCGTCATCGACTGGGCCAGCTTCGTGCTGACGGCCGACAACCCGGCCTTCTTCGCCCGCTACTGGTTCGGCGAATATCCGTGGGAGAACCCGGAGGCCTACTGGCGCCGGTCGCCGCTGTCGCTGGTCGGCAATGTGAAGACGCCGACCATGGTCGTCGTCGGCGACGAGGACTACCGCACCCCCGTCAGCGAGTCGGAGCAGTACTACACCGCCCTGCAACTGCGCGGCGTGCCCACGGCGCTGGTGAAAATTCCCGGCGTCGGCCACAGCCTGGCCGTCCGCCCGTCCCAGAACGCCGCCCGCATGAACGCCATGCTGGAATGGTTCAACCGCTACAAGGACGGCGCCCCGGCCGCGACGGCGCAATAAGGCCCTGCCCCGCGCCCGTCCTGCGGCGGGCGCGGGGCCAGCCTGGCGTTAGTTGACTTTTAACCAGAACACTTACAGAACATTCCGAACGGTTCACGCCTTGTTCTGGATTCGCCGCCATGCTCACGAAGAAACAGCACGAACTCCTGATGTTCATTCATGAGCGCATCCGCGAGACGGGCGTTTCGCCCTCCTTCGACGAGATGAAGGAGGCGCTGGATCTGGCGTCCAAGTCGGGCATCCACCGCCTGATCACGGCGCTAGAGGAACGCGGCTTCATCCGCCGCCTGGCCCATCGCGCCCGCGCGCTGGAGGTGGTGAAGCTGCCGGAACAGGCTACGACCGCCGCCCCGGCCAAGGGCCGCGCCCCCTTCAAGCCCGACGTCATCCAGGGCGGCGGCCTCGGTCCGCGCTCGACGGCCCTCGCCGACGCCGCCAACGACGTGCGCGAACTGCCCCTGCTGGGCAAGATCGCCGCCGGCACCCCGATCGCCGCCATCCAGCACGAGCGCGAGCGTCTGCCGGTTCCGGAGTCCATGCTGGGCGCGGGCGAACACTATCTGCTCGAGATCGAGGGCGACTCCATGATCGAGGCCGGCATCCTCGACGGCGACACCGTGATCATCAAACGGGTCGAGAACGCCTCCTCGGGCGAGATCGTCGTCGCCCTAGTCGAGGGCGAGGAAGCCACGCTGAAGCGGCTGCGAAAGAAGGGCCAGTCCATCGCGCTGGAGCCCGCCAACCGCGCCTATGAGACCCGCATCTTCGGCCCCGACCAGGTCGAGGTCCAGGGCAAGCTGGTCGGCCTGCTGCGCCGGTATCACTGAGGCCGGGCGCTCCTGCCCCGCGCCCATAAGAAGGCACCCCTTTCGCATCTCCGCTCATCCCGGCGGACGCCGGGATCCAGTGCTTTGGCTTCAAGCGGGCCCGTTTGAAGTCTGTCCGTCCTCTGGCGTCCTCTAGCCAGCGACAGCGCGTGCGGCCCTTACTGGATCCCGGCGTCCGCCGGGATGAGCGGGTTTAGAGGGTGCGCCGAGTTAGAACCGCCCCCGCTCCACGGCCGCCGTCCCCGGACCTCCGCCGCCCACAGGGCGCGCCAGCCGTCCGCACCGTCGCGCCACAACTCCACCGACCCGCCGCGCGCATGGTCCGCGCCGTCCAGCACCAGCCGCCCCTCGCATGATGGCGGCAGGGCCGCGATCACGGCCCGCACGCTGACGACCTCGGCGCTACGGCACAGCTGGTCCATCTGCTCCGCCCCCGGCGCCGCCTTGCCCCACCACAGGGCGAGCACGCCGCCCTCATGCTCCGGCGCGCAGAACGACCGCTTGCAACTCCAACCTTCCGACGGCCGCCCCACCGCCTCAAGCCCGCGCCGTCGCGACCACAGGTCGCTGGCGAAGCGACGCACCTCGGGCCGCATCACGACCGCCTGTTCCCCCTGCCGGAACGCGCCGTTGGCCCCGCCGTCGCCGATCCAGACATCCGGCGGCGCCGGGCGCGGCCAGATCAGGACCGCCGCCGCGAACGGCAGGCCCAGCCACCGCCACCGCCCACGCCACAGGCACATGAACAGAATGCCCAGGAAGGCGACCGGCAGGGCCGCCGCCGGAGCGCTGGGGATCGCCTGAACCGCGCCGGGCAGGCCGGCCGCCCAATGGCCGATGGCCAGCATGACCTCGACCGACTTGCCCGCCAGCCACAGAAAGGGCGCCCCCAGGCCCAACGGCTCCAGCGCCGCGCCCAGCGCCAGGGCCGGCATCATGATGAAGTCGGCCAGCGGCGCCGTCGCCAGGTTGGCGATCAGCCCATAAACGGCCGTGCGGTTGAAATGCTGCATGGCGAACGGCCCCGTCGCCATGCCCGCAACCAGGCTGGCGGCGCAGGCGGCCAGCAGCCACCTGCCGAACCGCTGCACCGCGACGATGGGCCAGGGCGCGGCGAACTCGCGGATGCGGCGCGGCCAGACCTCGACCAGGGCCACCAGGGCCGCCGTCGCCGCGAACGACATCTGGAACCCCGGCGTCACCACGGCCTCGGGCCGCAGCAGCAGGACGACGAAGGCCGCCGCCGCCAGCGCCCGCATGGTCACCGCCTGTCGGTCCGCCAATATGGCCAGGAAGGCGATGGAGGCCGTGACCGCCGCCCGTTCGGCGGGAGGCGGCGCGCCCGAGATGACCAGATAGGTCCCGACCGCGATCAGGCCTGCGACCGCCGCGACCTTCTTGCCTGATGTCCGCAGCACCAGCCACGGCCAGGCCGCGACCAGCAGGCGCACGGCGAAGAAGACAAAGCCCCCCACGACCGCCATGTGCAGGCCCGAGATCGACAGGATGTGCGCCAGCCCCGAATCTCGCATGGCGTCCAGGTCCGGGCTCTGGATCCAGGTCTCGTGTCCCGTGGTCATGGCCGCCGCCACCCCGCCCGTCCGCTCGCCCAACCGGGCCACGATGCGCTCGGCCAGGGCGTAGCGCATGGCGTTGACGCGCATCGCCATCCGCACCCGCCACGGCGGCCGGGCCAGGTCGGCGGGCCGCGTCGGCCCCAGGGCGAACAGCGTCCCGCCCATGCCCTGGAAATAGGCGTTGCGGCCGAAGTCATAGGCGCCGGGGCCGGCGGGCGGCGGCGGGGGATTCAGGATGCCGAACACGCGGATCGCCGCGCCGGGCGGCGGCGGCGCGCCCTTCACCGTGACCCGCAACCGCTGGGGCGTCGCCTCGGGCGCCAGGCCGCGCACGCGCACCGGCGCCACGACAACGCGGGCGCCGTTCTGGCCCGGCGAATCCACGTCCATGACCCAGCCCTCGACCTGGGTCGGCGCCATGTCCATCGGCGCGATCGGCGCCGCTGCGGCCTCGGCCCTCAGCTTGGCGATCGCCAGGCCGCCGCCGAAGCAGGCCACCATCAGCAGGAAGAGCGTCGCCGTACGCGGAAGGCCCCGAGCCCGGCCGACAAGCCAGGCGCCGAACAATCCAACGGCGACAATCGCCAGCGGCCACACGCCCGGCTCGGCCCTCAGCGCGAAATAGGCGGCGCACCCGGCGCCGAAGCAGACGGACGACCACAGGGGCCAGCGATCCGCCTGGGTCCGAACGTCGTGATGCAGACTGTCAATTAACCGGGCCATGAGGGTTCGCTTCCCCACGGGCGAGCGTATAAGACCCTGCCCTATGGACCCTGCCTCTATGACCTCCCCGTCTTCGACCGTCGTCACCCGCTTCGCCCCCTCGCCTACAGGCTACCTGCATATCGGCGGCGCGAGAACCGCGTTATTCAACTGGCTCTACGCCAAGGGACGCGGCGGCAAATTCCTGATCCGCATCGAGGATACGGACCGCGAGCGTTCGACGGACGACGCGGTGAAGGCCATCTTCGACGGCCTGTCCTGGCTGGAGCTGTTCGGCGACGAAGAGCCGGTCTTCCAGTTCAGCCGCGCCGACCGTCACCGCGAGGTCGTGAACCAGTTGCTGGCGACCGGCCACGCCTATCGCGACTTCCTGACCGCGGACGAGACCACGATCCTGCGTGACCAGGCCAAGGCCGAGGGCCGCGACTTCGTCTCGCCCTGGCGCGACCGCGCGCCCAGCGTCGACGACCTGGCCAAGCCGCACACCGTGCGCTTCCGCCGCCCGCTGGATCAGGCCGTGGCGGTCGACGACGCCGTGCAGGGCACGGTGCGCTGGGAATCGTCTGCGCTGGACGATCTGGTCATCCTGCGTTCGGACGGGGCGCCGACCTACAACCTGGCCGTGGTGGTGGACGACCACGACATGGGCGTGACCCACGTCATCCGCGGCGACGACCACCTCAACAACGCCGCCCGTCAGAGCCTGATCTACGACGCGCTCGGCTGGACGCGCCCGACCTTCGCCCACATCCCGCTGATCCACGGCCCCGACGGGGCCAAGCTCAGCAAGCGCCACGGCGCCCAGGCGGTGCATGAATACGCCGACATGGGCTATCTGCCCGAGGCCATGCGCAACTACCTGGCCCGCCTGGGCTGGGCCCACGGCGACGACGAGCTGTTCAGCGACGAGCAGGCCCTGGCCTGGTTCGACCTGACCGGGGTCAACAAGGCGCCCGCCCGCCTGGACTTCGACAAGCTGGCTCACGTCAACGCCCACTGGCTGCGCCTGGCCGACGACGACCGCCTGGCCAAGCTGACCCTGGACGCCCACCTGGTGCGCGGCCGCACGCTGGAGCCCGACGACGAGGCGCGCCTGCTGCGGGCCATGCCCTTCGTGAAGGACCGCGCCAAGACCATCCCGGAGCTGGCCGACCAGACCGCCTTCGTGCTGCAAGCGCGACCCCTGGTCCTCAACGAGAAATCCCTCGGCCTGCTGCAGGGAGAAGGCGGCGCTCGAATTTCACGTCTCCGTGAACGGCTCAGCCTGTTTCAGAGCTGGGACGTTTTCGCTCTGGAATCAGAGCTTAAGGTGTTTGCCGAAGAGGAAGGCGTAGGCTTCGGAAAAATCGGACCTTCCCTCCGCGCAGCCCTGACGGGCGGCGCGCCATCCCCGGATATCGCGCGGACTTTGGCCGCTCTCGGCCGCGACGAAAGTCTCGGACGCTTGGATGATGCGCTGCAACAGACTAAGTGAACACCATAACCACACAGGGCCGCACGCCTCCCCGCGCCAGGTCCAAGGAAGAACAAGGGGCCTAGATGACTGAACAAGCGAAACCCGCCGGCTCGGCGACCCTGTCGTACGGCGACAAGAGCGTCGACCTTCCCGTCCTGTCCGGCTCGACCGGCCCGGACGTCATCGACATCCGCAAGCTGTACGCCGGCACCGGCGCCTTCACCTTCGACCCGGGCTTCACCTCGACCGCCTCGTGCGAATCGGGCCTGACCTACATCGACGGCGACGAAGGCGTGCTGCTGCACCGCGGCTATCCGATCGACCAACTGGCCTCGAAGTCGAACTTCCTGGAAGTCTGCCACCTGCTGCTGCACGGCGAACTGCCCAACGCGGCCGAGTACGAGAAATTCGAGCAGAACGTCACGCGGCACACCATGCTGCACGCTCAGTTCGACCGCTTCTTCGAAGGCTTCCGCCGCGACGCCCATCCGATGGCGATCATGGTCGGCACCGTCGGCGCCCTGTCGGCCTTCTACCACGACAGCCTGGACATCCATGACCCGGTCCAGCGCGACATCTCGGCCATCCGCCTGATCGCCAAGATGCCGACGATCGCGGCCCGCGCCTACAAGTACCACGTCGGCCAGCCCTTCATCTCGCCGCGCAACGACCTGTCGTACGCCGAGAACTTCCTGCGCATGTGCTTCGCCGTGCCGGCCGAGGACTATCACGTCGATCCGGCCCTGGTGCGCGCCATGGACCGCATCTTCATCCTGCACGCCGACCACGAGCAGAACGCCTCGACCTCGACCGTCCGCCTGGCCGGTTCGTCGGGCGCCAATCCGTTCGCCTGTATCGCCGCCGGCATCGCCTGCCTGTGGGGCCCCTCGCACGGCGGCGCCAACGAAGAGGCGCTGAACATGCTGAAGGAAATCGGCACGCCCGAGCGCATCCCCGAGTTCATCGAGGGCGTGAAGGCCCGCAAGTACAAGCTGATGGGCTTCGGCCACCGCGTGTACAAGAACTACGACCCGCGCGCCAAGGTCATGCAGCAGTCGGCCTATGAAGTCCTCGCCGCCACGGGCCGCGAGAACGACCCGCTGTTCCTGGTCGCCAAGGAGCTGGAACGCGTCGCCCTGCAGGATGAGTACTTCACCTCGCGCAAGCTGTTCCCGAACGTCGACTTCTATTCGGGCATCACACTGTCGGCCATGGGCTTCCCGACCACCATGTTCACCGTGCTGTTCGCCCTGGCGCGCACCGTGGGCTGGATCGCCCAGTGGCAGGAAATGATGGCCGATCCGTCGCAGAAGATCGGCCGCCCGCGTCAGCTGTACACCGGCCCGACGCAGCGCGACTTCGTGCCGCTGGCCGAGCGCGGCTGACTCGTCGCACGACGCTGAATGCAGAAACGCCGGGGCGAAAGCTCCGGCGTTTTCAATTTCACACCCCTCGCGCTTGACGAGGCCGTCAGACGTCATACGCCCTGAGAAGCGCCACAAGCTGGGCGAGGTTGGCGGCGCCGGTCTTGTCGAACAGGTGGCGCACATGGGCGCGCACCGTGCCCATCGCCATCCCTATTCACCCAGCACAAGGGTGGTGCGGATCGCCTGGCGTGCGCGGTAGGCCAGAAGTGCAAAGATGCGGCGATCCTCGGCCTCGACATTGCCCTGGGCCCTGCCCCGCATCACCGCCATGCCGATTTGAACGCCCGGCTCGCGGACGAGGGTCGTCAGGCAGATGAAAGGAATATCGGCCCTGTCGATCAGGTCCCCGTAAGCGGGGTTGCGGCGCGAGTCCGCTTCGGTGGTGAAGCTCGTCTCATCGAGCACCCGCATCACGGGGGCCGCGCCGCCGATGCGAATACGGGAATTGACGCCTGGATGATGGCCGTTGACCTCGGCCCACTGGCGTCGCAGGTCAGGATCCATGTCCGGCAAGCGATTGAAGGCCGGGCCTTCCCTCCCACCGATGGCGATCAACTGGCCGAACCGACCGCCCGTGGCCGCTGCGACGGCGCGCAAAGCCTCGTCCCAGGCTTGCGGATCGAAGGCGGCGTCCTCGATCCGGGCCATGGCGGCCTTGATCAGGTCCTGCCTG
The DNA here is from genome assembly GCF_003627995.1 of Brevundimonas naejangsanensis. NCBI lineage: Bacteria > Pseudomonadati > Pseudomonadota > Alphaproteobacteria > Caulobacterales > Caulobacteraceae > Brevundimonas > Brevundimonas naejangsanensis. The sequence goes on from NZ_CP032707.1 coordinate 2,916,497, forward strand.
CTCATCCTCGCCCCTCGCGCATCGCCCGGACACAAGCATTTCAGCGTTATCCGCAAATCTTGCGAAAGCAAGACAGGCGCGATCGGCCGCAAATTGGTCAGCGCGCCTGCGAAGGTCTGATTTTCCAGGGAAATGGTAGGCGGCGACGGGTTCGAACCGCCGACCCTCTCGGTGTAAACGAGATGCTCTGACCAGCTGAGCTAGCCGCCCCCATTGTTCCGACTCGTACCGGAGCGGGCTTCATGCCCTGTGGCGCTCAGCCGTTCAAGGCGCTTTTCAGGCCCTCGCCGGGACGGAACCGCGCCGTGCGCGAGGCCGGGCGGGCGATCGGTTCGCCGGTCTGGGGGTTGCGAGCCACGCCGGCCTTGCGGTCCACGGCGATGAAGCTCCCGAAGCCCACCAGGCGGACGTCGCGCCCTTGCGCCAACGAGCCCGTCACCTGATCGGTGAAGGCCTCCAGGGCCAGCTTGGCCTGGTCGCGGCTGATGCCCGCCGCCTCGGCCATGCGGCCGATCAGTTCCGTCTTGGTCATGTCTGCGGCTCCCCTCGCGAACGCAGCGCGCACTTAAGCGGCTGTCGCGGCACAGGTCAAAACGAGGCGGGGGCCCGGCGTCCCGGCATCCGCCGGGATGAGCGAGCGTTAGGGCAGCAGCCGCCAAGGAAAAAGGCGGCCCGGATCGCTCCGAGCCGCCTTCCCATGTCGTCAGAGACCGTGCGTCAGTGGCTGACGCCGGCGCCCTCGCCCGCCGTCGGCGTCGTGGGCGTCGGCAGCAGGGGTTCGGCCGCCTCGTCCCATTCCACGGCCTTGGGCGTGCCGGTCAGGGCCCACTTCAGCGCCTCGTCGGCGGTGGAGATCGGCACGATCTCGAGACCCGCCTTCACATTCTCGGGCACGTCCTCCAGGTCCTTCTCGTTCTCCTGAGGAATCAGGACCGTCTTCACGCCCGCACGCAGGGCCGCCAGCAGCTTCTCCTTCAGACCGCCGATGGCGGTGACCCGGCCGCGCAGGGTGATCTCGCCGGTCATGGCGATGTCCTTGCGGATCGGGATGCCCGTCAGGACAGAGACCATGGCCACGGTCATGGCCACGCCCGCCGAAGGGCCGTCCTTGGGCGTGGCGCCGTCCGGCACGTGGACGTGGATGTCGCTCTTCTCGAACATCGGCGGCTTGACGCCGATGCTCAGCGCGCGGCTGCGGACATAGGAGGCCGCCGCCGAGATCGACTCCTTCATGACCTCCTTCAGGTTGCCGGTCACGGTCATGCGGCCGCGGCCCGGCATCTTCAGGGCTTCGATGGTCAGGATGTCGCCGCCGAACTCGGTCCACGCCAGGCCCGTGACGATGCCGACCTGATCCTCGGCGTCCGTCTCGCCGTAGCGGAACTTCTTAACGCCCGCGTATTCGGCCAGCTTGGCGCTGTCGACCGTGATCGAGGCGGCCTTGGTCTTGGCCATCTCGCGGACGGCCTTGCGGGCCAGCCCGCCCAGGGCGCGCTCAAGGGAGCGGACGCCCGCTTCGCGCGTGTAGTAGCGGATCAGTTCGCGGATCGTCTCTTCCGGGACGATCAGTTCGCCGTCCTTGAGGCCGTGGTCCTTCATCTGCTTGGGCAGGACATGACGCTTGGCGATCTCGACCTTCTCGTCCTCGGTGTAACCCGAGACCCGGATGATCTCCATGCGGTCCATCAGCGGCTGCGGCATGTTCAGGCTGTTGGCCGTGGTGACGAACATCACCTGGGACAGATCGTAGTCGACCTCCAGATAGTGGTCGCCGAAGGTCGAGTTCTGGGCCGGGTCCAGCACCTCCAGCAGCGCCGAGGACGGGTCGCCGCGCCAGTCGGCGCCCAGCTTGTCGATCTCGTCCAGCAGGATGAAGGCGTTGGTCGTCTTCGCCTTCTTCATCGCCTGGATGATCTTGCCGGGCATGGAGCCGATGTAGGTGCGGCGGTGGCCGCGGATCTCGGCCTCGTCGCGCACGCCGCCCAGCGACATGCGGACGTATTCACGCCCCGTCGCCTTGGCGATGGACTGGGCCAGCGAGGTCTTGCCGACGCCCGGAGGACCGACCAGGCACAGGATCGGCCCCTTCAGGCTGCCGGTGCGCGCCTGAACGGCCAGATACTCGATGATCCGTTCCTTGACCTTCTCCAGGCCGTAGTGATCCTCCTCGAGGATGTCCTCGGCCTTCTGCAGGTCGATCGGCTTGGTCTTGGCCTTGCCCCACGGGATCGACAGCAGCCAGTCGAGGTAGTTCCGCACCACGGTCGATTCCGCCGACATGGGCGACATATTGCGCAGCTTCTTCAGCTCCGCCTCGGCCTTGATGCGGGCCTCCCTGGACAGGCGCGTCTTCTTGATGCGCTTTTCCAGCTCCAGCAGTTCGTCGCGAGCGTCGTCGGTCTCGCCCAGCTCGCGCTGGATCGCCTTCATCTGCTCGTTCAGATAATACTCGCGCTGGGTCTTCTCCATCTGCCGCTTCACGCGGCTGCGAATCTTCTTCTCGACCTGCAGGACGCTGATTTCGCCTTCCATCAGGCCATAGACCTTCTCCAGCCGCGCCGGGACGGCGACGGTTTCGAGCAGGCCCTGCTTGTCGGCGATCTTCACCGACAGATGGGCGGCGACCGAGTCCGCCAGCTTGGACGGATCGGTGATCTGGGGAATGGCGCTGAGGGCCTCGGGGGGGACCTTCTTGTTCAGCTTCACATAGTTTTCGAACTGCTCGACCACGGCGCGCAGCAGGGCTTCGCTCTGCGAAGGATCACCGGCCTCGTCCTCGATCTCGACGGCCTCGGCCTCGTAATATTCCTCGCGGTCCGTAAAGCGCGTCAGACGCGCCCGCGACTTGCCCTCGACCAGCACCTTCACCGTGCCGTCGGGCAGCTTCAGCAGTTGCAGCACGGTGGCCAGGACGCCGATCGGGAAGATGGCGTCCGCCGTCGGGTCGTCGTCGACCGAGTTCTTCTGGGTGGCGAGCAGAATCTGCTTCTCGCCCTTCATGATCTCGTCGAGGGCGCGCACCGACTTTTCGCGCCCGACGAACAGCGGCACAACCATGTGCGGAAAGACGACGATGTCTCTCAGCGGCAGGACAGGGAGGATTTTGCTCTCGGTCATGATGCGTACTTTCCGGGGCCTTCGTGAATCTCCGGCCCGCCGAACTCGATCCGTTTCGGCGTTACTGCCTCTTCGTCCCGACTCGACCCGCTGTTTTCAGCGGCTTTCGTGTGAGTATGTGGTTCTGTCTGGACGCGGTTCAAGCGTGGCGGGCCTGCGGCCCACAGAAGCGTGAAAAAGCGTGTGATTTCAGTCTGGCTGTCCGCCGCGCCAGAAACGATTAAGGGGCGGCCCGTGGCGAGCCGCCCCTTTTTCGCTTGGATAGGCCCCGGCGTCAGGCGGCGCCGTCGGCCGTCTTTTTCTTGGTTTCCGAATAGATCAGCAGCGGCTGGGCCTTGCCCTCGATCACCTCAGCGTTGACCACGACCTCCTCGACGCCTTCGAAGGTCGGCAGTTCGAACATGGTCTCCAGCAGCACGCCCTCCAGGATGGAGCGCAGGCCGCGGGCGCCGGTCTTGCGGGTGATCGCCTTCTTGGCCACCGCCGACAGGGCGTCGTCGGTGAAGGTCAGGGTGACGTTCTCCATCTCGAATAGACGCTTGTACTGCTTGACCAGGGCGTTCTTCGGCTCGGTCAGGATGGTGACCAGGGCGGCTTCGTCCAGGTCCTCCAGCGTCGCCAGGACCGGCAGACGGCCGATGAACTCGGGGATCAGGCCGAAGCGCATCAGGTCGTCCGGCTCGACGCCCTTCAGGATTTCGCCCGTGCGGCGCTCGTCGATCTCCTTGACCTTGGCGCCGAAGCCGATCGAGGCCCCCTCGCCGCGCGCCGAGATCACCTTCTCCAGGCCGGCGAAGGCGCCGCCGACGATGAACAGGATGTTGGCGGTGTCGACCTGCAGGAACTCCTGCTGCGGATGCTTGCGTCCGCCCTGCGGGGGCACGGAGGCGACGGTGCCTTCCATGATCTTCAGCAGGGCCTGCTGCACGCCCTCGCCCGACACGTCGCGGGTGATCGACGGATTGTCAGACTTGCGCGAGATCTTGTCGATCTCGTCGATATAGACGATGCCGCGCTGGGCCCGCTCGACGTTGTAGTCCGAGGCCTGAAGCAGCTTCAGGATGATGTTCTCGACATCCTCGCCCACATAACCGGCTTCGGTCAGGGTCGTGGCGTCGGCCATGGTGAACGGCACGTCGATGATGCGCGCCAGCGTCTGGGCCAGCAGCGTCTTGCCCGAGCCGGTCGGCCCGATCAGCATGATGTTCGACTTGGCCAGTTCGACGTCGTTGTTCTTCGTCGCGTGGTTCAGGCGCTTGTAGTGGTTGTGCACCGCGACCGAGAGCACCTTCTTGGCGTGGGCCTGGCCGATGACGTAGTCGTCCAGGACGTCGCGGATCTCCTTCGGCGTGGGCACGCCGTCCTTGGAGGTCTTGAACGCGATCTTGTGCTCTTCGCGGATGATGTCCATGCACAGTTCGACGCATTCATCGCAGATGAACACCGTCGGGCCCGCGATCAGCTTGCGGACCTCGTGCTGGCTCTTGCCGCAGAACGAGCAGTAGAGCGTGCTTTTGGCGTCTGTGCCGGCGGCTTTGGTCATAGACCCTTCTCACTCTCCGCGATCCGGCCCGACATGGGACGAAAGGCGCTTCCCTCACGATCGATCCAGAATCTATCGTCGAAGGTCTTCAAAAAATGACAATCACCCATCACACGTTCCGCCACAACCCCGTTGCGGCGCTGCAACGCGCTTCGGGAAGCGGACACGACAGATAATATGGGGATCACGGCGAATGTCTGACATGGGCGCCACGACAAGTTTTCACCAGACCCCCGCTGAGGGGCGCCGCGTGGTGGCCTTCGACTTCGACGGCACCTTGACGATTCGCGACAGCTTCACCGCCTTCCTGCGCCGTCGCGCGGGGGCGGCGGGCTGGGCGACGGGTTTGATCCGCATGGCGCCGGCGCTGGCCGGATACCTGCGCGACCACGACCGGGGCCGCATCAAGGCCGCCGCGGTGCGCCAGTTCCTTCGCGGGCTGGAACGCGCGGCCCTCGAGGCCGAGGCCGAGCGGTTCGCCGATGCGGTCTGGACCGACTTCATGCGCCCGGACGCCCTCGCCTGCTGGGACGAGTGGGGCCGGCGCGGCGCGCATCGCGTCATCGTGACCGCGTCGCCCGAGACGACCGTCGCGCCCTTCGCCCGCCGCCTGGGCGCCGAGAATCTGATCGGCACCCGCCTCGCCTTCGACGGACAGGATCGGGTGATCGGCGCCTTCATCGGCGAAAACTGTCGCGGCGAAGAGAAGATGGTGCGCCTGCGCGCCGCCTATGGCGCCGATGTCCAGGTCGTCGCCGCCTATGGCGACACCTCGGGCGACGCCCAGATGATCGCCGCCGCCGAGGAAAAGGGCTTCCGCGTCTTCACCGGCCGCCCGTGAACCGTCAGCGCCCTTCGGCGTCGACGTCGAAATTGAGCGGCTTGCCGCGCGAGGCGGGGTTCCAGCCCGCTTCGATCGCCGCCGCCACCGCGTTGCGGACGTGCTCGAGATTGACCCTCTGCTTCTCCAGATCGGGTCGGCCGTTGGCCCGCATGGGCATGGGGAACTGGACGATCGCCTCGCGCTTGAAGTCCTTCAGGCGCAGCGACAGGGCCATGCCCTCCCACTGACGGCCGGGCAGCGGCCGCGGCTGGCGGCGGACTTCCCATTCATAGACGTCGCCGTCGACTTCGACGGTCCCGCTGGAATCGCGCGTGTTCTGCATGGCCGCCTGATAGCACGAAAGACGCTCCGGGACGCTCGACGCCCAAAAACGCTTCGAGGCGGAGTCCGTCTCCGGGCCCCGCCTCGCTGCTGATCACACCGAACCCTGCCGGATCAGCCGGATCAGGGCGCCTTAACGCCGTCGTCGTCGGCCTGGGTCCGCTTGTCATAGACGTGGTCGACCAGGCCCCAGGCCTTGGCTTCCTCGGCGGTCATGAAGTGATCGCGGTCCAGGGTGCGCTCGACCTCCTCATAGGTGCGGCCGGTGTGGTGGACGTAGATTTCGTTCAGGCGACGCTTGGTGGCGATGATGTCCTCGGCGTGGCGCTCGATGTCCGAGGCCGTGCCGCGGAACCCGCCCGAGGGCTGGTGCACCATGACCCGCGCGTTCGGCAGGGCGATGCGCTGACCCGCCTCGCCCGCCGCCAGGATCAGCGAGCCGGCCGAGGCGGCCATGCCCATGACCACGGTCGAGACCGGCGACTTGATGTATTGCATGGTGTCGTAGATCGCGAGCGCCGAGGTCACCTGACCGCCGGGGCTGTTGATGTACATGCTGATCTCCTTCTTCGGATTTTCCGATTCCAGGAACAGCAGCTGGGCGCAGATCAGCGAGGCCATGCCGTCCTCGAACGGGCCGGTCAGGAAGATGATCCGCTCGCGCAGCAGACGCGAAAAGATGTCGAAGGCCCGCTCGCCACGGCTGGATTGCTCCACCACCATGGGCACCAGGTTGTTGGAGATGTAGTCGATCGGATCGCGCATGAAGGCCTTCTCGAATGCTTGAGGGGCGCGACTCACCGAGCGCGCGCCTGTCTCCCTACGATATCGCGTCGCTGACGACGGTACGCAAGGCGTCACGATCAGACGAAGGTTTTGGGTTAGTGCGCCGCTTCCGATTCGCTGGCCGCCTCGCGTTCGGCGCGGCGGATGTCCCGCGTGATGCTTGCAGCATGATCGGAAGGATTGATGCGTTCAGGGTAGGCGTCATAGAGGGAGGCAAGGTAGGCCTTGTCCCATCCCGACAACCCCCGAACCGATCCGGGTCTGCTGAAGAGATTGAGCACCGTATCGTGCCGACTGGTGTCGCCGTCAGGATCAATCTGCGCCAGCGCCACCAAGGCAAGATAGTCGCCTAGCTCAGGAAGCAGCACCCCCTCCACCTTCGCGAGATCGACAATAATAATGACCTTGATCAGATTGTCGGCAATGGCGCGCCCCTTGTTCATCCGGCCACCTCCGGGGACGTAGATTGGATCTATATCGCCCGGCATTCGGATAGCCCGGGCGCCCGTAAGGCCGACGACGGGCAGGCTGACGTGCCACCAACGGATGGGCTGCCCTGAGCTCTCAAAGGCGTCCAGCGCTTGGGATCCTCGGTCTAATTGCGAGCTCCAGCGCACTCTGAAGGCCTGAGGTCGAGCCGTCACCAAGGCCGAAGCCAGACCCGCGCCGTCATCTGCAAAAAGGATGATGACGTTTGGCCGACATCCAGGCTCTCGAATTCTCAAACCATAGGTGCTCGCGACACCGGCGATATGGTCGATCAACGGCTGGGCGATCTCCTGGCCGATGTTCACAGTCCCAATACAGACATCGTCGTTCCAGCGCGCCAGTCCTCGACCAGGCGGCGGCGCAGCGACTTCATCAACGAAGGTCTGAACCTCGTCACGGAGACTGCGGCCGGAAACCACAACATCACCAAGCCGGACAGGCGTGTCCTCCATGGTCGCCGACGGCGGGCCCTCCTGCGGCGCCGCCCCGGATATCGTCCCGGCCATCAGTAACGCTGTCGCCCACGCCAACATCCGAGCCCTCAAGAAGAAACCTGAAAGAACGCGGGTATGATATCGCATCCATCCTGCAACGCAAAAAGGGGCGGTCCTTGTGGGACCGCCCCTTCATGTGTCGTCCGGATCGACGAGGATCAGGCCTCGTCGTCTTCCTTCAGCAGCTCTTCCTTGGTGATCGGCTCGTCCTTCACCTCGGCGACCGAGACGATCAGGTCGACGACCTTCTCCTCATAGATCGGCGCGCGCAGCTGGGCGGCGGCGTTCGGGTTCTGGCGATAGAAGTCCAGCACCATGCGCTCCTGGCCCGGATAGTTGCGGGCTTCGGCCATGATGGCGTTCGACAGTTCCTGATCCGACACGCCGACGTTGTTGGCGCGGCCGATCTCGGCCAGGACCAGGCCCAGGCGCACGCGGCGCTCGGCGATCTTCTTGTACTCGGCCTTCAGTTCGTCGTCCGACTTCTTGGCGTCCTCTTCCGGCAGCTGGCCGGCGTCCTTGTCGGCCGAAACCTGGGCCCAGATGCCTTCGAACTCGGCGTCCACCATCTTCGGCGGCAGCGGGAAGTCGTGGCCTTCGTCCAGCACGTCCAGCAGGGCGCGCTTCAGCTTGAAGCGGGTGGCGCCGGCGTACTGCTGGTTCAGGTTGGACTTCAGCAGTTCCTTCAGCTGGTCCAGCGACTCGAGGCCGATGCGCTTGGCGAACTCGTCGTCGACCTTGGATTCGACCTCGGCCTTGATGGCCTTGACGGTGACGTCGAAGGTCGCGGCCTTACCGGCCAGGTGCTTGGCCTGGTAGTCTTCCGGGAAGGTGACCTCGATGGTCTTCTCTTCGCCGACCTTGGCGCCCTTCAGCTGCTCTTCGAAGCCGGGGATGAAGCGGCCCGAGCCGATCACCAGGTCGGCGTCGGTGGCGGCGCCGCCGTCGAAGGCCTCGCCGTCGATCTTGCCGACGAAGTCGATGGTCAGCTGGTCGCCGTCGGCGGCCTTGACCGTCTTGCCCTTCTTGTCCTCGTAGGACTTGGCCTGCGAGGCCAGTTCCTTCAGCGCCTCGTCCAGGTCCTCTTCCGAGGCCTCGTAGGTCGGGCGGGTCAGCTTCAGGGTCTTGGGGTCCACCGGGGTGAATTCCGGCATGACTTCCAGCGACATTTCATAGGCCAGGTCTTCCTGACCGGCGATGACCTTGTCCATGTCCGAGGTCAGCTTCATCTCGGCCGGCGCGGCCGGACGGATCTTCAGCTCCTCAAGGGCGCCCTGGCTGGTCTCGTTCAGCGAGGCGTTGATGATCTCGCCCATGAAGTCGCGGCCGAAGGTCTTCTTGACGTGCGAGACCGGCACCTTGCCCGGACGGAAGCCCTTCAGCTTCATCTGCGGGGCCATTTCCTTGATGCGGGCGTCGAGCTTCTCATTCAGCTCGGCGACGGGAATGGTCACCGCGATCACGCGGCTGAGGCCTTCGTTCGACTTTTCGACGACTTGCATGGTCGGGTATCTGACGCTCTGTGGCGACGCCGCAAAGGCGCGCGGTGGATAAAGCAACAGGGCCGCCCCTTTCGGGAGCGGCGCCTCGGAGCCCGCCCTTATGTCGAGAAGGGGCCGAGACGTCAACGCAACGCGGTTCCTTTGTGCCCATCGGGCCGCTATCTCAATCGACATGAGCCAGTCACCCTCCTCTTCCGGCGCCCCCATCGGCGTCTTCGTCACGCCCGTCACCCCGCTGCAGCAGAACTGCACCACCGTTTGGTGCACGAAGACGAAGAAGGCCGCCGTCATCGATCCGGGCGGCTCGGTCGACGCCGTCCTGGGCGAGATCGCGCGGCGCGGGCTGACGCTGGACGCCATCTGGATCACCCACGGCCACCTGGACCATGCGGGCGCCGCCGCCGAGATGCAGGAGAAGACCGGCCGCGACATCGTGGGGCCCCACGCCGAGGACCAGTTCTGGATCGATCTGATTCCGACCCAGGGTCAGAAGTACGGCCTGCCCGAGGCTCGCAGCTTCACCCCCACGCGGTTCCTGGCCGACGGCGAGACGCTGGCCCTGGGCGAGACGACCTGGGAAGTGATCCACTGTCCCGGCCACACTCCGGGGCATGTCATCTTCTTCAACCGCGAAGCGCGTTTCGCCCAGGTCGGCGACGTGCTGTTCCAGGGTTCGATCGGCCGCACGGACTTCCCGCGCAGCGACCATCAGGCCCTGCTGACGGCGATCACGACCAAGCTCTGGCCGCTCGGCGACGACGTGACCTTCGTGCCGGGCCATGGGCCGCACTCGACCTTCGGGGCCGAGCGGCGGACCAATCCCTTCGTCTCGGACAACGCCATGCGGGCGGCGCCGATCGTTCGCCCGGCCTCCGGTCCGGCCTGACGCCTCAGCGCGCAGCCAGAAGGCCGATCAGGACGCCGATCCCCAGGGCATAGAGCGTCGCGCGCAGCGGCTCGTCGCGAATCGCCTCGCAGGCGCGCTCGCCGCGATGGCGCGCCCACGCACGCATTTCCGCCGCGTCCTCGCGCACGGCGCGGTGCAGGGGGCGAGGACGCGCACCCGCGGCCAGGACGGCGTCGGCCGCGCCTTCCAGCCGATCGCTTTCGGCCGAGCGGCCCTCGGTGATGTCCTCAGGCGATGGCGCGCCGTCGTTGGAAAACGACATGGGACTGCACTCCTCTTCGACTCTCCGAGCCTCGTTGAACCCGTCGGGTTCATCGCGGTTCCAAGCTCCGCCCGCCGACGACCGTTCAAAGAACAGGGGATTTATTCGTTTCTCGGAACCTCCGCGCCGGGCCCGGGTTCATTGCCCAAGCGCCACCGTCTTAGAAAGGAACATCAGAAATGGCCGAAGGTCAGCCTACCCGCGGCTCCGGTGTTTCCAAGCGAGGATTCGCCTCCATGGACCCGGAACGTCAGCGCGAAATCGCTCGCAAGGGCGGCGCCAGCGTCCCCAGCGAGAAGCGCAGCTTCTCCCAGGATCGCGCCCTGGCCGCCCAGGCCGGTCGCAAGGGCGGTGAAGCCTCCCACGGCGCGCGCAGCAAGACGTCGGATCAGACCCCCAAGCGCTGAACCCGCGGGCTTTCATCCTTTCCTTGAACGGCGCGGCGCGAACCCGCCGTTCTTTTTTGCGCGGTCGGTCGCGACCCTGCGCCGGGCGGCTCAGTTCGCCAGCAGGGCCAGGGCCACGCGCGGCGCGTCGCTGACCTCGAACGCCTCCATCCGCCAGCCCGCCGCCTCGGCCAGGGCGCGCACGGTCGCCTCATCGAACTTGCGCGAGTTTTCGGTATGGATGGTCTCGCCCTGGGCCAGGCGGAAGGCCAGCTTGTCCACCCGCACCGTCATCGACCTGAGGGCCTGCAGGTGCATCTCGATCCGGCGCTCGGCCGCGTTCCAGACCGCCCGGTGCGCGAACGCCTCCAGGTCGAAGTCGGCGCCCAGTTCGCGATTGGCCCGCTCCAGCACATTGCGGTTGAACGCCGCCGTCACGCCCTGGGCGTCGTCATAGGCGGCGTGCAGCGTCGCCTCCTCCTTGATCAGGTCGACGCCGAGGATGAACAGGGCGTCCGGCCCCAGCATCTCCCGCGCCGCGCCGAGTAGCGCCTGGGCCGCCGCAGGCGACAGATTGCCGATGGTCGAGCCGGGGAAGAAGCCGATCCGACGCCCCTGCCCCGCCTCCGGCGGCAAGTCGCCCAGATGCTCGAAATCGCCGACCATGGGCAGGATCTTCAGGTGCGGATAGGCCCGGCGCAGGCGCGCCGAGGCCTCCTCCAGGGCCGACGGGCTGATGTCGATGGGCACATAGGCGGCCAGGTCCGGGGCCGCGTCCAGCACGATGCGCGTCTTCTCGCTGGCGCCCGAACCCAACTCGACCAGGACAGCGCCCGGCCTGAACCGGGCGGCCCAGAGCGGGGCGACGCGCCTCAGCAGGGCCGCCTCCTGCCGCGTCGGATAGTATTCCGGCAGCCGGGTGATGGCCTCGAACAACTGGGACCCGCGCGCGTCATAGAACCATTTGGGCGACAGGCTCTTGGGCCGCGCGGCCAGGCCCGCGATCAGGTCGCGCCGAAAGGCCTCATGCTCGTCCTCGACGGCGCCGTCTGTGCGGTCCGACGCGAGCCTCACCCCGGCGAAGGCCCATCGCTGGTGAGGGTAGAAGAAGTTGCGATAGGTCGGCCGGGCGTGCCCTTCCGGCGTGGCGAAGGCCCCGCCGCGCATCACCATCTGATTGGCCATGAACTTGCCGTTGTATTCGGCCGCCGTGCCCTCGGTCGGGCGAAAGCCGGGGTAAGGCCCATAGGCGCTGGCCGTCCATTGCCAGACCTCGCCGTCGAGATTGGAGAAGGCGTCAGGGCGGCTCCGGGCCGCGCGTTCCCATTCCGCCTCGGTCGGCAGTCGCCGGCCCGACCACCGGGCGAAGGCCTCCGCCTCATAGAAGCTGACGTGCCGCACCGGCGCGGCGGGATCGACCGGCCGCCGCCCCGCCAGCGTCATGGCCGTCCAGCCCCCCTCCTCCTCGCGCCAGTAAAGAGGCGCGGTCCAGCCCCGCGCCTTGACCACGGCCCAGCCGTCGCTCAGCCAAAGCTCCGGCCGCCGGTAGCCGCCGTCTCGGATAAAGGCCATCCAGTCGCCGTTTGTCACAAGGTCGGCGGCCAGGGCGAAGGGCTCCAGCCAGACCCGGTGCGCGGGCCGTTCATTGTCGAAGGCGAAGCCCTCGTCCGGCGCCCCGATCTCGACCAGACCGCCCTCGAAGGCCTGCCAGCCGCCGCGCCCCGCTTCCGGCCCCGTCGTCCGGGGTTCGGCCGCATAGGTCGCGGGTTCCAGCGGCGAGCATGACATCAGGTGCAGGATATCCATCAGGAACAGTTCCTGATGCTGCTGCTCGTGATTGAGGCCCAGTTCGAACAGGTAGCGGCGAGCCCCCTCCAGGGGCTCGACCAGGCGCGCCTCCATCCGACGGTCGATCTCGGCGCGGTAGGCCATGACCTCGGCCGCCGAGGGACGCGTCATCAGGCCCCGTTCGGCCCGGTCGATCCGTTCGCCCAAGCCTTCATAGTAGGAGTTGAAGATGGCCCTGAACGACGGGTCGACCGGCTCATAGCCAGGCCGATCGAGCAGCATGACCTCGAAGAACCAGCTCACATGGCCCAGGTGCCATTTCCCGGGGCTGGCCTCGGCCATCGACTGGGCCTGAAGGTCCTCTGGAGACAAGCTTTCGGCCAGAATGGGCAGCCGGGCGCGCACCTGGCGATAGCGCTCCAGATCGGCTCCTGCAGCCAACGGCAGGGACAGCGTTTTCGTCATGATCCCCGCTCCCCCTGGTGATTGTCGGTCGGTCGCCACCCTTCTCAAATGCGGCCTGCGTCGAGGCGGTTCCGCCTCGGTCGGGTCGGAACGGTCATCGCCAGGCGGCGTTCTGCTTTCAACAGGCCGCGGCCGTAAATGGCGCGCGTTTCCGGAATCCCGCAGCATGCCCCACCCCCGCATGCCCGAGGGGCCGCATGCCATCGAGCCCCCGTCGCACTCGCCCGATCCGACCGGATCGCCCGACCTTGCCGTTCCGGGCAACTGGCGCGGCATGCTGGCGCAGCAGATTCCGGCCCTGCGCGCCTTCGCCTTCTCCCTGGCCCGCAATCGGGCCGACGCCGACGACCTGGTGCAGGAGACCCTGGTCAAGGCCTGGGCCCACCGCACGCGGTTCGAGGCCGGCACCAATCTGCGCGCCTGGCTTTTCACCATACTGAGGAACAGCTGGTACACCGGCGCGGCGAAGCGGCGGCGCGAAGTGGCCGATGAAGAAGGCCGCCACGCTGCCGGCCTGACGGCCGAGGCCAGCCAGGAATGGACCGCCGAACTGACAGCCCTGCAGGGCGCGCTGAACACCCTGCCCCCCGAGCATCGGGAAGCCATCATCATGGTCGGGGCGGCGGGCCTCTCCTATCAGGAAGCCGCCGACATCGCCGGCTGCGCCGTGGGCACGATCAAGAGCCGGGTCAATCGCGCGCGCCGCCGACTGGCCCTGCTGCTGGCCCATGAAATCCCCTTGGAGGCCAAGGAAAATAAAGAGGACGACGACAGCTAGGCGGAAGGAACATAGGGGCCGGGGGACGGTTGAATTCTCCAGTACCAGGAGAGTCCGCCATGATGACTCCGCAACGTCCCCCCGCCTCAAACCCCCGCACTGACGAGTCTCGCTCCCATCGCGGTTTCATGGACTGGCTGTTCGGCCGCAAGCCGACGCCGCCGCACAGATCCAGCTCCAACGATTACATCGGCGACACCGTTGATGGTGATTTCAGTTCGCCATCGGCCCACCATCACCACAACCATCACCGGGGAAAGCAGAACTGAACCGCGCCCGGCGGTCGATCGATCGGCCGCCCTAGACGCCGCGTCTGGCGGCGTATTCCAGGCGCGCGATCGTGCGGTTGTGCACCTCGTCCGGACCGTCGGCGATCCGCAGGGTCCGAACTCCGGCGTAGAGCTCCGCCAGAGGCGTGTCCCCTGACACGCCGGCGCCCCCGAACGCCTGGATGGCGTCGTCGATCACCTTCAGCGCCATGCGCGGCGCCGCCACCTTGATCTGGGCGATCTCGGACTTGGCTCCCTTGGCCCCGACCTCGTCCATCATCCAGGCGGCCTTGAGCACCAGCAGGCGGCACATCTCGATGTTCGTGCGCGCCTCGGCGACCCGCTGCTCCCACACCGAATGCTCGGCGATGGCCTTGCGGAAGGCCGTGCGGCTCAACAGGCGGTCGACCATCAGCTCCAGCGCCCGCTCGGCCGCGCCGATGGTGCGCATGCAGTGGTGGATGCGGCCCGGCCCCAGCCGCCCCTGGGCGATCTCGAAGCCCCGCCCCTCGCCCGCGATCAGGTTCGAGGCCGGCACGCGCACGTTGTCGAGCACCACCTCGGCGTGGCCGATGGGCGCCTCGTCATAGCCGAAGACCGACAACATCCGCTCGACGCGGAAGCCCGGCGCGTCGACCGGGACGATGATCTGGCTCTGCTGCTGATGGATCGCGGCGTCCGGGTCGGTCTTGCCCATGACGATGGTCATGGCGACGTTCGGATGCGCCATGTTGGTCGACCACCATTTGCGGCCGTTGATGACGTAGTGGTCGCCGTCCCACTCGATCCGCGTCTCGATGTTGGTGGCGTCGGACGAGGCCACGGCCGGTTCGGTCATCAGGAAGGCCGAGCGGATCTCGCCCGCCATCAGCGGCTTGAGCCAGCGCTCCTGCTGCGCGGCGTCGCCGTACATGTGCAGGACTTCCATATTGCCGGTGTCCGGGGCGTTGCAGTTGAACACCTCGGCCGACCACAGCGCCCGCCCCATCAGTTCGGCCAGGGGGGCGTATTCCAGATTGGTCAGCCCCGCCCCGTCCCGGCCTGGCAGGAACAGGTTCCACAGCCCCTCGGCCCGGGCCCTGGCCTTCAGCTCCTCCATGACCGGCGGCTGGGTGCGGGGATCGGCGCGCACCTGCGCCCGATACTCGACCTCGCGCGGCAGGACCGCCTCGTCCATGAAGCGGCGCACCCGCTCGCGCCATTCGTGGCCCCGATCGCTCAGCCGAAAATCCATCACGCCTCTCCCACATGAAAACGGCGCGGCCCCGTCGGAGCCGCGCCGTCGAACATCAAGCCTCAGCCCGCCATCAGCCCTTGAGCAGCGGCGCCAGCTTCTGGGCGATCATCATGTCGCCCGCGATCTTCAGCTTGCCCTGCATGAAGGCCATCATCGGATCCAGGCGGCCCTCGGCCAGGGCGACGAAGTCGTCCCACTTGATCGAGACGGTGGCGTCGGCCGGCTTGTCGTCGTTGGTGACGCTGTTCGGCGCCGAGGCGCCGTCGATGAAGATCTTGCCGTCGTCGCCGAAGTCCAGCTTCACGGTCTTGCCCAGACCCGAGTTTTCGCCGACGGCGGCGCGGATCTTGTCGGTGGCGAGGGCCAGATCGGCCATATGCGTCTCTCCGTTGAGAAGGTTGAGCCACAGGCCTAACCCGCCCGCCCGACGGCGCCAAGATCACCCTAGGGAAGCCCGCCAGCACGGCATCCCCATGCGACGCCCCAGCATCCTGAAGGCGGGGCGCGATGAACTGTGAAATCAGTGGGGTTTCTGGCGGAGACGGAGGGATTCGAACCCTCGGTACCCCTTACAGGGTACGACGATTTAGCAAACCGTTGCCTTCAGCCACTCGGCCACGTCTCCGGCAGGCCGCGTGGATAGCGAGTCGCGCGACGCTTCGCAATGCGGAACTGCACGCCTTCGTGTTAACAGGACTTAGACGGGCTTGTGCGATGGAAATTGTCTGCATTTTCGCGCCCCTTCATCGCGCCAGAGGAGTTCGCCGCCGCCATGACGTCCGCTGACACCCTGCTTCCCACGGCGGGCGGCGCCGATTCGGACCGCAGACGGGCGCGGCCGGGCGCGGCGACGGCCGCCGTGGGAGCCAAGGCACGGCGGATGCGGCGCGGACCCTTCCGGCCGGAGGTGTGGCTGAACACGCGCCAGCGCGCCGCGGCGCGACAGCGCGTCTATTATTTCCGCGGCCTCGACATCCTGGCCGCCGGCGCGGTCACCCTGGTCGCCGTCGACCAGGTCGCAGAGGGCGGACTGGCCGGAGCGCGGCTGCTGGAGGCGGCGCCGATTCTGGCGGGCGGCCTGATCGCCCTGGGCCTGATGCGGTCGCTGGGCCTCTACAAGTTCGACCGCGACCGCGACCCGATCCGGCATCTGGCCTCGGTGGCCGCCGTAGTGGCGGCGGCTGGAGCGGCAGCCTGCGCCCTGGGCCTGATCCTGCTCGGCAAAGACGCGCCCCTGGCCAGCTATGGCCGCTGGACCGTGGCGACGCTGGGTCTGCTGACGGCGTTGCACAGCATGTGGCGGCTGCTGGTCGCCCGGTGGCGACGGCGGGGCGACCTGACGCCCAATATCGCCGTGGTGGGGGCGACCCGCCATGCCGAGCGGCTGATCCAGGAAGCGCTGGACCGGCGCGACCTCAACGTCCTGGGCGTGTTCGACGACCGCCTGGCGCGGACACCCGAGTCCATCGCCGGGGTCCCGGTCCTGGGCGAAGCCGCCGCCCTCCTGAACCATCGGCTGACCCCCTATCTCGACCGGATCGTCCTGGCCATCGATCCCAGAGCCGAGGCCCGGGTGCGCGACCTGACCGCCCGGCTGGGCGCCCTGCCGATTCCCCTGACCCTGCTGGTCGACCCCAAGGGCGCCGATCAGCGCAACGCCGCGCTTGAGAAGCTGGCGCGGACGCCCATGCCCATGCTGGGCGGCGTCATCGACCCGGAGCGGCGGGCCTTCAACAAGCGGCTTCAGGACATGGCCCTGTCCTCGGTCGCCCTGGTGCTGCTGGCGCCGCTGTTGCTGATGATCGGGCTGATGGTGCGGCTCGACAGCCCCGGCCCGGCCCTGTTCCGCCAGCGCCGCCACGGCTTCAACCAGGAAGAAATCGTGGTGTGGAAGTTCCGCACCATGCGCCATGACGCCGCCGACGCCAGCGCCAGCCGCCAGGTCACGGCCGACGACGACCGCGTCACCCGCATCGGCCGCATCCTGCGCGCGACCAGCCTCGACGAACTGCCCCAGCTGCTGAACGTGCTGCGCGGCGAGATGTCCCTGGTCGGGCCGCGCCCGCACGCCATCGGCATGAAGACCGGCGCGACGGAATCGGCGCGCCTGGTCGCCGACTACGCCCATCGGCATCGCATCAAGCCGGGCATGACCGGCTGGGCCGCCATCAAGGGCTCGCGCGGCCCCCTGCATACGGCCGCCGACGTGCGCCGCCGCGTCCAGCTGGACGTCGACTACATCGAGCGCCAGTCCTTCTGGCTCGACCTGTGGATCATCGCCGTGACCATTCCTGTCCTGCTGGGCGATCGGATGGCGATCCGCTGATGTTCTGGAGGGGGGTTTTCGGCTACCTGCCGGCCAATATCGTGCAGGGCGTGGTCGGCTTCCTGACCATCATCGTCTTCACCCGTCTGCTGTCGCCCGAGGATTTCGGACGCTACGCCCTGGCCTACGCCGTCATGACCCTGGCCCATGTGGCGACCTTCAGTTGGCTGGAGGCGGCCATGGCGCGCTTCTGGGCGGCCCAGGGCGACGCGGAGCAGATGGCCGGCCACTTCGCCAGCCTGTATCGCGCCGCCTTCGTCATGACCGCCGCCTTCCTGCCGCTGGTCGCCGTCGGCGTCTGGCTGTGGCCCATGCCCGAAGCCTTCCGCTTGCCGGTCGCCATCGCCCTTGCGGGAGTTCCGGTCCGCTCCCTGCTCAAGCTGGCGCAGGAGCGGTTCCGCGCGGCCGGCGAGGTGGCCCAGGCGGCGGCCATCGACATCTGGAGCGCCGCAGCGGGCCTGGCCATCGGCGTGGCCTTCGCCCTGGCGAGCCTGGGGGCCGAAGCGCCCCTGGCGGGCCTGCTGCTGGCGCCGCTGCTGGCCCTGCCCTTCGTCCTGCCCGGCGAACTGAGGGAGGCCCGACGCGGCCGGCTCGATCCGCGGCGGCTCAAGGACTACGCCGTCTACGGCTATCCGATCGCCATCGCCCTGGGACTGACGGTGATCCTGACCTCGACCGACCGTTTCCTGCTGGCCCTGTTCCTGAACGAGGCGGCGGTGGGCGCCTATCACGCGGCCTACAGCATCGCCAACCGGACCCTGGACGTGCTGTTCGTCTGGCTGGGCGCGGCGGGGGCGCCGGCCCTGGTCATGGCGCTGGAGCGCGGCGGGCGCGACAATCTGCAGGCGGCGGCGCGCGAACAGGCCTCGACCCTGATTCTGATCGGCCTGCCCGCTGCCGTGGGCGTAGCCCTGGTGGCCCGTCCCCTGGCCGAGTTCATGATCGGCGAGGAACTGCGCGTCGCCGCCGCCGCCGTCACGCCCTGGATCGCCGTGGGCGCCTTCCTGTCGGGCATGACCGCCTATTATTTCGGCCAGGCCTTCACCCTGGGCCGGCGCACCGGCTGGCTGCTGCTGGCCATGAGCATTCCGGCGCTCAGCAACGTCCTGCTGAACCTCCTGCTGATCCCGCGCTTCGGCCTGATGGGAGCCGCCTGGGCCACGGCGGCCAGCTTCGGCGTCGGCCTGACCGCGGCCATGGTCATCGGCCGCCGCATCCTGCCCCTGCCGATCCCGTGGAGCGCCCTGGCGCGCTGCAGCGTGGCCGCGGCCGTCATGGCGGGCGTGGTCCTGCTGCTGCCGCCCCTCGGAGGCTTCGCCGAACTGATGCTGGACGCCGGGGTCGGGGCGGCCGTCTATGGCGCCGCCGCCTTCGCTCTGAACGCCGCCGGGGTGCGCGATCTGACCCGCCGCCTGCGGAGCTTCCTGCGCGCCCGGAGGCAGGCCGCATGACCCAGGCCCTTCCCCACGACAGCCCCGCCTGGGCCGACGCCCGCCCGGCCCTGTCGATCCTGATCCCCTTCCTGCGCGACGACCCGTCGGATCTCATGCAGCGCCTCGACCAGGAGGCGGCGGCCGTCGCGGACCAGGCCGAGTTGATCGTCCTGGACGACGGCACCGGCGACGCGGCCCTGAGCGCGCGCCTGGCGGCGTTGGTCGACCGCCTGACCCTGCCCGCCCGCCTGATCACCCTCGCCGCCAACGAAGGCCGGTCCAAGGGACGCAACCGCCTGGCCCAGGCCGCGCGCGGCGACGCCTTCCTGTTCCTGGACAGCGACATGAAGCCCGACCACGAGGGCTTCCTGGCCGCCTGGGTCGCCCTGGCCGCCGGCGCGCGCCCGGCCGTGGCCTTCGGCGGCTTCTCCCTGCTCCAGGCGCCGCACGATGCCCGCTTCGCCGTCCACCGCCGCATGGCCGCGCGCTCGGACTGCATCCCCGCCGCCCAGCGCGCGCAGCAGCCCGAGAAATACGTCTTCACCTCCAACCTGCTGGTGCGCCGCGACGTCTTCGCCGCCGAGACCTTCGACGCGGGCTTCACCGGCTGGGGCTGGGAGGACGTGGAGTGGGCCATGCGCGTCTCGCGCCGGTTCGAGGTCGTCCACCTGGACAATCCCGCCACCCACATGGGCCTGGACACGGTCGAGGCCCTGGCCGCCAAGTATGAGCAGTCCGCGCCGAACTTCGCCCGCGTCGCGGCGCGCCACCCCGACTTCGTCTGCGCCTATCCCAGCTATCGCGTCGCCAGGGCGCTGAAGGCCGTGCCGGGACTGGCAACCGTGCGCCCCCTGTTCAAGGGCGCGGCCCGCGCCGCCTTCCTGCCGACCGCCCTGCGGGCCTTCAGCCTGCGCCTCTATCGCGCGGCCCTCTATGCGGAGGCGATATGAGCGCGCCCGACGTCGCCGTCGTCATCCCCACCCTGCGCCGCCTCGACAGCCTGACGCGGGCGTTGCGCTCGGTGTTCGCGCAGGAGGGCGCCGCATCGCGCCTGCGCGAAATCGTGGTCGTCGACAACGATCCCGAGGCCAGTTCGCGCCTGACGGTCGAGGCCCTGCGCCCCGCCTCGCCCGTGCGCCTGATCTGGGTCCACGCGCCGCGCCCCGGCGTGGCCACGGCGCGCAATGCGGGCCTGGCCGCCACCCAGGCGCCGCTGATCGCCTTTCTGGACGACGACGAGGCCGCCTCGCCCGGCTGGCTGGCCGCCCTGATCGACGGACTGGAGATGACCGGCGCCGACGTGGTCTTCGGCCCCATTCGCGGGCGCGTGCCCGAGGGGACCGGCTGGACCGCCCCCTATCTGGAGCGCTTCTTCGGCCGCGAGGGGCCGCGCGAGACCTGCCTCATCGCCCAGCCGCACGGCTGCGGCAATTCCCTGCTGGTGCGCGCGACCGCCCTGCCCGGAGCCGAGCCCTTCCACGCCGACTCCGACCATATCGGCGGCGAGGACGACGTCCTGTTCGCCGCCCTTCAGGCGCGCGGCGGCCGATTCGGCTGGGCCGCCGAAGCCTGGGTCGATGAGTTCGCCCCGCCCCATCGCGCGACCCTGCTCTACGCCCTGACGCGCGCCTTCGCCTATGGCCAGGGCCCGAGCCAGACCGCCGCCGCGGCCCGCGACTGGCCGGGCGTCGCGCGCTGGATGGCCGTCGGCGCGGCCCAGACGGCGATCTGGGGCGCGGCGGCGCTGCTGCTGGGCGTCGCCTTCCATCCCCGACGCGCCGACATGGCCGACCGCGCGGCGCGAGGCCTGGGAAAACTGTTCTGGATGAAGGGGTTCGAGCCGCAGTTTTACGGCCAGCGCGAACTGGACCGGCTGCAGCGCGCGCGCCGGCCCTAGCCGATAAACCGCTTGAGCAGGGCGGGCGGCGACCAGGTCGCCCGGTTCATCACCACCCCGGCGACGCGCCCGCCCAGGGCGTCGATCTCTTCCCTCAGCGCCACCGGCCCGGCCGCATCGGTCGTCTCCGCCGCGACCACCAGGACGGTGGCGTCCGCCAGGGGCGCCAGGGTCAGGGCCATGTCGCTGCGGTCCGCCGCCGGGGCGTCGATGACCACGGTGTCCGCATGGGCGCGCAGCCGGGTCCAGTAGCGGGCGTCGTCGACCGCCTCGGCCCTCTGCCCCGCGCGCAGAAGCTCCATATGGAAATGGGTGACGTAGAGCCGCCCGCCCAGGCAAGGCTTGGCCGTCATCAGCCGCCCCGGCGCCGCCGGACGCCCGTCGCGCCCGCGCAGGGGCGGCGTCACCGCATAGAAGGCCGATCCGTCCGGCGAGGCCTGGACCGCCGAGCCCAGCCTGCCGAAGCGATCGGGCTCGGCCGCGATCCGCTCCATCTGCCCCTGCTGCGTCAGGTCGCCGTCGATCAGCCAGACCGGACGCCGTCCGCGCACGGCGGCCATGCGGGCGAACTCGCGCGCCACGGTGGAGACGCCCTCCCCCGTCTGGGCGGCGGCGAACAGGATCACGCGGCCGCGATGAGCCGGCGCCGGTCCCAGCGCCGCCCACAGTCCCGCCATTTCCGTCGTCAGATCGACCATGCGAATCGGTTACGCGCGCGCCCTTTTCCCAAGCCTAGCACGGCCGGGGGTCAGACGCCTTTGGCCGGGGCCACGGCCAGGACCGGCGCCTGCAAAGTGCGGCTGAGCGTCAGGGGCATGGCGAAGCCGCGACGCAGGAAGACCCGCAGCAGACCGACGCACAGGGCGGTGAAGCCGGCGAAGGCCAGCACGGCCACCATCAGGGGGAAGCGCAGGCTCTTGCCCTTGGACGGCGGCTGGGCGCGCTCGATGACGGTGACGTTGTCGGCGCCGGCCTTGACCAGTTCGTTGTCGGCGCGGCTCTGCGTCTCGCGCTGCTGGAACTCGCGGATCGACGCGGTCAGCACCTCGCGGTTGCCAGCCAGGGTCGAGTTGCGCGATTCCAGCTCGGTCAGGCGCGCCTGCCGCGTCGTCAGGTCCGCGACCTGGCGATCGAGCACCGCCAGCCGCGCGGCCAGAGCGTCGCGCTCCGCCTGGGCGTTGATGCGGGTGGTCTCCAGCTCGATCCACACGGGGTTGGGGCCGGTGCGGACCTCCTTGGCCCCCACCGCCGTGCCCGTGCCGACATAGGCCTGCAGCTGGGCGATGCGGCCCTCGATCTCGCGCACCGGCTGGGCGTCTGGCTGATAGCGCGCCAGCAGGCTCTCGCGTTCGGTGCGCAGTTGCAGGATCAGGTCCTGGGCCGCGACGTTCAGATCCTGGTGCAGGGCCACCTCGGCCGGGGTGCGCGCCTGCTGCGCCGCCAGGGTGGCGAGGCGCTGCGCCGCCTGACGAAGTTGGGCCTGGACCGCCATCCGCTCGGCGAAGACGGTCTGATAGCTGCCGGTCAGGCTGGCCTTGGCCGTGGCGAAGTCGCCGATGTCGTTGCTGCGCAGGAACTCCTCATAGGCGCGGTCCGCGTCGGCCAGTTCCTGCTCGAAGGTCTGGCGCTGGGTGCGGATCGCCGAGGTCGCCCGGTCCTGGAACACCTCGCGGCGATAGGTCAGGTACTGGTCGATCACCGTGTTCAGCACCCGCGCCGACTTGGCCGGATCGGCGCTCTTGTAGCTCAGTCCCACCACGGGGCTCAGCGGCGTGACCTCGACGCCCAGGCCGGTCGCCACCGAACGGATGGCCGCCGCCTCCTGGCGCGCCGGGCTCTCGCTCGAGGGCTTGCCGTCCTGGAAGCTCTCGACGCCCAGGGCCCGCACCACCCGGCGCTTGACCTCCAGGCTGTTGAGGATGGCGGCCTCGGACTGGGCCACCTCGCTGGCCGAGGGCGGCATGGCGCGTTCGCCCATGCCCACGCGCGGCTGATAGACGTATTCCTGGCCCACGCCGACGAACAGGCTGGCTCCGGCCGTGTAGGTTTTCTTCATCGACAGGACCGCGACCGCGCCGACGGCGACGATCACCACGAAGATCACGGTCATCAGCACCAGTTCGCGAAACAGCAGCGCCACGACGTCGATGACGCCGTACCGAGGACGAGCTGAGGCGAGGGGCGGACGCATGAGGATCGGAAAATCCGGTCGGTGGCTAGTGTGCGCCACACTGAGGGGCACGCGTTAACCGCGCGTTACCTATAAGTCGTCAGCCTTGCCGCAGACGAATTTTCCCCGCCTGGACCGTCCTCGCCTATGCACGCTGATCGCCGCCTCATCCTCATGGCGCTCGCCGCCGGCCTGGCCGGCTGCGCCGGCGGCGCGCCCAGCGGCGGCCGTCCGCGCCCGATGGCGGTCGACGCCTTCCCCGACCTGCCCTTCGCCGACTGGACCGAGGTCGAGCCCGAGTACCGCCTCTATCCCGGCGACGAGATCGAGGTGGCCCTGCCCACCGCCTCGGAACTGACCCGCCAGCTGCGGATCGCCCCGGACGGCCGCGTCTCCCTGCCGCTGCTGGGCCATGTCACGGCGGCGGACCGCAGCCTGTCCGAGCTGGAGGCGGACATCTCGACCGCCTACGCCGACCACCTGCTGCGCCCCGAGGTCGAGGTGACGCTGCGCCAGGCCGGGCCGCTGAAGGTCTGGGTCGACGGCGAGGTGCGCAATCCGGGCGTCTTCGACATGCCGGGCGATATCGACGCCTATCAGGCGCTGATCATGGCCGGCGGCGTCCTGCCGACCGCCCGGGCCGCGCGCTGCGCCCTGATCCGCCGGGGGCCGGGCGAGGTGCGCATGATGCGGGTGATCGACCTGCGCGCCCCCCGCGCCGAGATCACGCCCCTGCGGCGCGGCGACATCCTCTTCGTGCCGCGCTCAAGCCTGGGCGAACTGGTGGCCTTCTTCGGCCAGGTGCGCGGCGCCCTGCCGATCGGCTTCTCCTACGCCATCAACGGCGCCTACGCCTCGACCTGAGGTCGGCAGGGGGCAGGCTAGGAGTCTGCATCCGACCCTTTGGAGACTTCCCTGAGGTCGGCTTATGGTGTGGCAAGCTCGGAGCCTCGGCCGTCTAGCCCAAGCGAGGCTCAAACCGTGGTCGGGGCGAGAGGATTCGAACCTCTGACCCTCTGGTCCCAAACCAGATGCGCTACCAGGCTGCGCTACACCCCGGACCGACGGAGCGCCCTCATGGCACGACGGGGCCGCCTCCGCAACGGATGAGGCGGCCTATTCCGACCCAAGCTCGAACTCAGGGGCGAAAGAAGGGGTGTTTCACCTGGTCGCCGGGCTTGGCCCCGATCTCGTCCGCCCGCCCTGCTCTCAATTCCAGCACGCCGTTGGCCGCGCCGTTCGAGGGAATCGGCGCCTCCGAATAGGGGGTGGCGTGCTTGGCGATCGAGACGATGCGGCCGCGCGGGTCGATGTAGATGATGTCCAGCGAACTGGGCGTGTTCCGCATCCAGAAGCTCTGCTCCGCGGCGCGAGGGAACTGGAACAGCATGCCCCGGTCGTCAGGCAGCGGCGGACGGAACATCAGGCCGCGCTGACGCTCTTCCTCGTCGTCCGCGATCTCGACCATGAACTTGTGCTCGCCCGACTGGGTGACGACCGTCAACGGCTCCAGCGGCCGGCCGGCCGCATCCAGGGGCGCGTTCTGGGCGCAGGCCGAGGTCAGGGCCGCCGCCGAAAAGGCGAAGGCCAGAAGGATGCGTCGGCTGTAGTCCATGTCTTCGTCCCTTTGCGGACGAAACTATTCGCCCGGTCTGATGTCGGCCACGACGAGCCCCTTGGGGCCCTCGGCGAAGCGCACATGCACCGGGTCGCCCGGCAGCAGGTCCTCAAGGCCGCAGCGCCGCAACGTCTCGACATGGACGAAGATATCGCCCGCCTGGCCGTCGCGCACCACGAATCCGTAGCCCTTGGTGCGATTGAACCATTTGACGACAGCGGCTTCCAGCGGGCCATCGACCGACGGCCGGGCGTGCGCCGAGCTTCGTACCGTCTCGCGGCGCACCGGCGCGGCGGCGGCCTCCAGCTCCATTATGGCGACCACCTGCCAGCCCTTGGGCCGCTTGGCGCATTCGCAGACGATGGCGGCGCCTTCGCCCGCCGTCTCATGACCGGCATCGCGCAGACTGGTGACGTGCAGCAGCACGTCCCGTTCCTCGGTCAGTTCCGGCTGGTCGGGCACGATGAAGCCATACCCCTTGCCGGCGTCGAACCATTTGATCTTCCCGACGACCTTGACGGTCTCAGTCGGCTCTATCACGTCGCAACTCGCCACCTTGAACCCCCGCCCGCACCACTGCGGGTCAGCTATACTAACACGGTTCTTTCAACACGGATAAGCAAGTTGCCCATTTTACGCCACATTGTCGACAAGCAAATGCGGCGCGCGCGAAATCGCGCTGAAAAAGACTGACGATGGGCGGGGAGATGAACAGCTCCGCGTGGCAGTCCCTAGGGGAATCGAACCCCTCTTTTCAGGTTGAAAACCTGACGTCCTAACCGATAGACGAAGGGACCGCTGCGCGGAGGAGCGGCCTGATAGCCGTCCCCTTTCGGCGATGCAAGAGGGCGTCGCGCGGTTTTTCAAAAAATCGACAGGCCGGGCGCCGGCCGAGACCGCCGCGCGACGACAAGGCCCCAGGCGCGCGAAATCGCGGTGCGGCAAGGTCTTGAAATGTCGGGGAGGAAAAACTCCGCGTGGCAGTCCCTAGGGGAATCGAACCCCTCTTTTCAGGTTGAAAACCTGACGTCCTAACCGATAGACGAAGGGACCGCTGCGCGGAGGACCGTGTAGATAGCCGCCGATTCCGCTTATGGCAAGCTCGCCTCGGCCGATTTGTGTGACTTTTTCAAAGACCTGCGTGTTTTCACGGCCAAGGCTGTCGGGTTTCAGGCCATGCGCGGGTCGGCCACGTCCTCGATCTCGAACTGGACGCCGCGACGGCCGTTCCAATCGTCGGCCTTGAGCCGCCCGACCAGGTTCAGCCCGCCCTGCCCCGCCAGCAGCGCCTTGCCCGTCGGCAGGTCGGCGCAGCGCCAGGCGATGGCCCGCACCGAGGCGCCGTCCGGTCCGACCAGGCGGCACCGCACATGGCCGCCGTTCATGGCGACCGGCTCGCGCGCCTGCACGCCCTCCAGGGCGAACAGGGGCTCGGGGTTGGCGGGGCCGTAGGGGGCCAGTTGCTCGAAGGCCTCGAACAGGTCGCGGGTCGCGGCGCGCGGGTCGATCAGGGCGTCGACCTCGACCCAGTCCTGGGCCACGGCCTCGACCCGCTCGTCCGACAGGCGCTCGTTGAGGAAGGCGCGCAGCTCGCCGATGCGGTCCGCCGCCACCGTCAGGCCCGCCGCCATGGCGTGGCCGCCGCCGGCGATCAGCAGGCCCTCGTTCCAGGCCGCCTGGACCGCGCGGCCCAGATTCATGCCCGGCTGCGACCGGCCCGAGCCCTTGCCCACGCCGTTGACGGCGTCCACGCCGATGACGACGACCGGCTTGCGCCAGCGTTCGCGCAGGCGGCCGGCCACGATGCCGACCACGCCGGGGTGCCAGTCCTCGCCCTCGATCACCACCACGGCGCTGTCGTCGGCGTGGGCGCCGGTCGCCTCGACACGGCGGACGGCCTGTTCGGTGACCTCGGCCTCGACCTCGCGCCGGGCCAGGTTCAGGGCGTCCAGCTCCTGGGCCAGGACCCGGGCCTCGTCCGGATCGTCGGTGGACAGCAGGCGCGCGCCCAGGTCGGACTTGCCGATCCGCCCGCCCGCATTGATGCGCGGCCCCAGGATGAAGCCCGCGTGATTGGCCTTGGCCGGCCCCGGCTCGGCGCCCGCCGCCGCCAGCAAGGCGCGCAGGCCAGGGTTGCTCCAGCTGGACATGACCTTGAGCCCCAGGCTGGTCAGGGCGCGGTTGAAGCCGGTCAGGCCCGTCACGTCGCAGATCGCCCCCATGGCCGCCAGGTCCAGCCACTGGCGGATGTCCGGCTCGGTCCTGCCCTCGAACAGGCCACGCCGCCGCGCCTCGCGGTTGAGGGCCGCCAGCAGGACGAAGACCACCCCCGCCGCCGCCAGATTGCCCTGGCCCGAGGCGCAACCCGGCCGGTTCGGATTGACCACGGCCAGGCAGGCAGGCGGCTCCTCACGCATCATGTGGTGGTCGATGACCACGACCTTCAGGCCGATGGCCGCCGCATGGGCCACGGACTCGTTGGCCGCCGCGCCGCAGTCGACGGTGATGACCAGATCGGCGCCGCGCGCCTTCAGCGTGTCGAAGGCCCGCGCGCTGGGGCCGTACCCCTCGGTCAGCCGGTCGGGCACATAGATGGGCAGGTCCGCCCCCAGGGCGCGGAACCAGCGCACCAGCAGCGCCGCGCTGGAGGCGCCGTCGACGTCATAGTCGGCGAAGACGTGGACGCTGGCCTGGGCTTGAAGCGCATCGACGATGGCGGCGGCGGCGGCGTCCATGTCCATGAAGCTGGACGGATCGGGGAACAGCGCCTTGAGCGTCGGGGTCAGGAAGTCTGCGCCGTGCTCGGCCGCCACGCCCCGCGCCGCCAGGGCCCGCGCCAGGGGCTCGTCCAGGCCCAGCGCCTGCATATGGGCGCGCGTCACCCCCGCCTCGGCGGGCCGCTGCCGCCAGGCGCGCCCCGACAGCGAGCGGCTGACGCCGAGGAAGACCGGCGAGACGCCCCCGTCGGCCATCACGACGCCCGATCGAGACTGTGGGAGGCGCGGCGGCGAGACATGGGCGGTCCTTTGGAAGAAGACAGATCAGGCGGCGGCGGCCTGGGCGGCCGTGCTCGGAAAATCAGGGGATTCGACCGCAGGCGCGACATTCGCGCCGTAAGGTCTAGGGCGCGGCTACGCCTATTGCGGTCGCGGGCGGTCGATGGGCGGCGGCGCCTTGGCCCGCTGGCGCAATTCCTCGGCGAAGGCCTCGACCTGTTCAGGCGTGCGCACGGTCAGGGGCGACATCTGGTCGGCGTCGATGCGACGGTTGACCGAGTCCAGGAAGGCGGCCGGGTCCTGGTTCAGCGTCCACTCGATGCGGGCAACATCGGCGGTCAGGGCGGCGTTGCGGCTTTCCAGGCGACCGACATCGGCGGCGATGGCGGCGGGGGCCGGCAGGTCCCGGCTGGCGGCAGGGAAGTCGGCCCAGCGCGGATACTGGCGATTCTCGCCGACCAGTTGCTGGATGCGCGGCGCCAGGGGCGACGCCGCATCGGTCCGAGGCTCGAAGGCGCTCACGCACCCGGCCGAAGCCAGGGCTGCGCCCATGGCGGCGGCCAGAGCCGCCGTCCGTCCCGTCTTTTTCAGCAGAAGCGCGTTCATTTCCGTCACTGACATATGCCATCATCGCTTCGGGAGGAAGGCGCGCGATCTCGCGCGCCCCCGATCGGAGGTTCGCCGAGCATGGCCAAGCGCCCGACCAAGGCTCCGCCGCAGGACGCGCCGGCGGCCGCGCCGGACAAGGCCGGACGCCCGACCTCGGCCAAGCCGCGCGCGCAGAAGGCTGCCCCAGCCGATGCGCCCCCCTCGCCCACGCCCGACTTCATGGCCTTCGGCGCGGAACAGCGTCAGCAGTTGGAGACCCTGTCCCTCAACCTGGCCAAGGCGGCCATGATGGCCCAAACGGCGGTGGCCGAGGCGGCTCTGTCGCAGGCCGACCGTCCCGCCGCCCTGTCGCCCGACCCGTTCAACGTCGCCCCGGCCATGAACGCGGTCATGTCCAGCCTGGCCGCCCGGCCCGAGAAACTGTTCCAGGCCCAGGCCGACCTGTTCGGCCGCTACATGGAGCTGTGGTCAACGGCGACCCGCCGCGCCATGGGCGAGACGGTCGAGAGCGCGCCGGCGACGGACAAGCGGTTCCGCGACCCCGCCTGGTCCGAGAACCCCATGTTCGACATGATGCGCCAGTCCTACCTGGCCACCTCGGACTGGATGAACAGCCTGGTCTCCGGCGTCGAGGACGTCGACCCGCGCGTGAAGCGCCGGGCCGAGTTCTTCACCCGCCTGCTGACCGACGCCTTCTCGCCCGCCAACTTTCTCGCCTCCAACCCCGTGGCGCTGAAGGCCCTGGCCGAGACCAGCGGCGAATCCCTGGTGCGCGGAATGCAGAATTTCGCCGCCGACCTGGAGCGCGGCGCGGGCAAGCTGAAGATCAGCCAGGCCGACCACGGCCGCTTCGTCCTGGGCGAAAACGTCGCCACGGCGCCCGGCCAGGTCGTCTGGCGCGACGAACTGTTCGAACTGATCCAGTACGACGCCGCGACCGAGACCCAACACGCGATCCCGCTGCTGATCTTCCCGCCGTGGATCAACAAATTCTACATCCTGGACCTGCAGCCGGCAAACTCCCTGATCCGCTGGCTGAGCGCGCAGGGGTTCACCGTTTTCGTCTGCTCCTGGGTCAACCCGGACCGGGACAAGGCCGAGTTCGGCCTCGATGACTATATGAACAAGGGCGTCTATCGCGCCGTCGAGAAGACGCTGGAGCAGACCGGCCAGAAGCAGCTGAACGCCGTCGGCTACTGCATCGGCGGCACCATGCTGGGCGCGACCCTGGCCCATATGGCGGCGCACGGGGATCAGCGCGTGGCCTCGGCCACCTTCTTCGCCGCCCAGCACGACTTCGCCGAAGCGGGCGACCTGCTGCTGTTCACCGACGAGCACTGGCTGGCCGAGATCGAGCGCCGCATGGACGAGGCGGGCGGCGTCCTGCCGGGCACGGCCATGGCCGACACCTTCAACGCCTTGCGCGCCAACGACCTGATCTGGTCCTTCTTCGTCTCCAACTACCTGATGGGCAAGGATCCGCCCGCCTTCGACCTGCTAGCCTGGAACGCGGACCAGACGCGTATGCCCAAGCGGCTGCACCTGCAGTATCTGCGCCTGATGTACGGCCAGAACGCCCTGGCCAAGGGCGAGTTGGAGGTCGGCGGCGAACGGCTGGCGCTGTCGAACGTCCGCATCCCGCTCTACTTCCAGGCCAGCCGCGAGGACCACATCGCGCCGATGAACTCGGTCTATCGCTCGGCCCGGCTGTTCGGCGGGCCGGTGACCTACACCCTGGCCGGATCGGGTCATATCGCCGGGGTCATCAACCCGCCGGCGGCGAACAAGTATCAATACTGGTCCAACGACGCCCTTCCCGAAACGCTGGAGGAATGGCAAGCGGGGGCCGAAGCGCATCCGGGCAGCTGGTGGAGCCACTGGGCCGCCTGGCTGCATCCCAAATCCGGCGCGCAGGTTCCGGCCCGCGACCCCGGGGCCGGGCCGCTGACGCCCATCGAACCGGCGCCCGGCGCCTATGTGAAAGTGAAGTCTTGAAGCGTATCGAACCCAATCTGCTGCTGGCCGTCACCACGGCCATCCCCCTGGCCCTGCTGATCGCCACGGCCAGCCTGTTCGGCGCGCCGGGCCAGTTGCTGAAGTATGTGATCATCGCCGTCCTGGTCCCGGCGGCTTTCGTGCCGCTGAACGCCCTGATGGCCAAGCGCATGGGCACGCGCCGCCCGCCGATGATCCATCCCGAGGCCGCCTCGACCGCCGTCTGGGCCAGCCTGTTTCCGGCCCTGATCATCCTGGCGGCGGGCGTGCCGGTGATCTTCCCCGGCCACGACTACGGCCTGCTGGTCATCATCGCGGCCGTCTTTTTCGGCGGCACGGTGGAATCGGCCATCAAGGCGCGTCAGGCGGGCTGAAAGCTCAGCGCCAGACCGTTGTTGCAGTAGCGCCGCCCGGTCGGCGGCGGCCCGTCCATGAACAGATGCCCCTGATGCCCCAGGCAGCGGGCGCAGTGGTATTCAGTGCGGGCGACGCCGATCAGGCGGTCGATCCTGGTCCCGATATTGGCCTCGGTCGCGCGGAAGAAGCTAGGCCATCCGGTGCCGCTGTCGTACTTCCACGCCGACTGGAACAGCGGCAGGGCGCAGCCCCTGCAGACGAAGACGCCGCGCCGATGTTCGTCGTTCAGGGGGCTGCTGAATGCCCGCTCGGTCCCCTGATGACGCAGCACGTTCCATGAGGCGTCGCCCAGTCGTCGCCGCCACTCGGCATCGCTGATCCGACGGAAGGGCGAGCCCGCCCATGCGTCCGCCGTGGCGTCCGCCGCCTCGGGCGCGCAGCCCGACAGGACCAGGGCCGTCCCGCCCAGAAGCACCGTCCGCCGCTCCAGAAAAGCGTCCATGCCCTGTAATCACGGGCGGACGCCTTTGGTTTCAGCTTGAAAGCGTCAGATCAGGCCGGTCGCCTCATCCAGGCCCAGCATGATGTTGAGGTTCTGCACCGCCGCGCCGGAAGCGCCCTTGCCCAGGTTGTCCAGCAAGGCGACCAGGCGCGCCTGCTCCCCTCCCCGGTCGCCGAAGACGTGCAGGCGCATGCGGTTGGTGCCTTTCAGGCCTTCGGGCTCGATGCCCGTCATGGCCTCCGTCTCCTCGAGGTCGGCGACCTCGACGAAGCGCTGGCCGTCATAGGCCTCGACCAGGGCGCCGTGCAGCCGCTCGACCGAGGGCGTCTCCGGCAGGGCCGACAGGTGCAGCGGAACCTCGACCAGCATCCCCTGGCGATAGTTCCCGACGGCGGGCGAGAAGAGCACAGGGCGCGACAGCCCCGCGTGCTTCGTCATCTCCGGCACATGCTTGTGCTTCAGCGTCAGCCCATAGGCGCGGAAGGCGGTGGAGGCGCCCTCGGCCTCGAACTCCGCGATCATGGCCTTGCCGCCGCCGGAATAGCCCGAGACCGCATTGATCGTGACCGGCCAGTCCGCCGGGACTAGCCCCGCCTTCACCAGCGGCCGCATCAGGCCGATGAAGCCGGTCGGATAGCAGCCGGGGTTCGACACCCGCGTCGAGGCGGCGATGGCCGCGCGCTGGGCCGCATCCATCTCCGCAAAGCCATAGGTCCAGCCATCCGCCACGCGGTAGGCGGTCGAGGCGTCGATGACCCGCACCTTGGGGTTCTCGATCATCGACACGGCTTCAATGGCCGCATCGTCCGGCAGGCACAGGATGACCGCATCGGCGCTGTTCAGCGCCTCGCGCCGCGCCTCGACGTCGCGACGACGGTCGCCCAGCAGCATCAACTCCAGATCGCCGCGCGCCTCCAGACGTTCGCGGATCTCCAGCCCCGTGGTCCCGGCCTCGCCGTCGATGAAGATGGTGTGGGTCATGCGCATCTCCTGCCCTTCTCCCCTTGTGGGAGAAGGTGGCCCGTCAGGGCCGGATGAGGGGTCTGACGAACCCCAGAAATCGGGCGACGAGATGACGGGGCGACAGGAGCGCAACCCCTCATCCGTCGGCCTTCGGCCGCCACCTTCTCCCACAAGGGGAGAAGGAGAAAAGGAAAAAGGCGCCTCGGGTTTCCCCGAAGCGCCCTTTGTATTCCCAGTCGCGGTCGCGACTTAGCGCTTCGAGAACTGGAAGCTGCGGCGAGCCTTGGCGCGGCCGTACTTCTTACGCTCGACGACGCGGCTGTCACGGGTCAGGAAGCCGTGCGGCTTCAGGACCTTGCGCAGTTCCGGCTCGTAGTGGGTCAGGGCGTGCGACAGGCCGTGACGGATGGCGCCGGCCTGGCCCGACAGGCCCGAACCTTCGACGGTGCAGATCACGTCGTATTGCGTGGCGCGGTCCGAGACGGTCAGCGGCTGGGCGACCATCATCTGCAGCACGGGACGGGCGAAATAGGCGGCCACGTCCTTGCCGTTGACGGTGATCTTACCGGTGCCGCGCTTCACCCACACGCGGGCGATAGCGTTCTTGCGCTTGCCGGTCGAGTACGAACGGCCCAGGGCGTCGATCTTCGGCTCGCGGACGATTTCCTCGGCAGCAGCGGTGCCCAGGCCCTTCAGGGCGTCAAAGCCGGCGGCGGTGTCTTGAGTCACGTCGGTCATGCTCAGGCGCTCCGGGTGTTCTTGGACGACATCGACTTGAAGTCGATGGT
Organism: Brevundimonas naejangsanensis; assembly: GCF_003627995.1. NCBI lineage: Bacteria > Pseudomonadati > Pseudomonadota > Alphaproteobacteria > Caulobacterales > Caulobacteraceae > Brevundimonas > Brevundimonas naejangsanensis. The sequence goes on from NZ_CP032707.1 coordinate 2,949,339, forward strand.
CACGGGCTGTTGGGCTTCGTGTTCGTGAGCCGCGCCGGCGAACAGGCGCAGGTGGGTCATCTGCTTGCGAGCCAGCGGCGACTCCTTGGGCAGCATGCGCTCAACGGCCTTCTCGAGCACGCGCTCGGGGAAACGACCGCCCAGAACCTTCTCCGGGGTCGTCTGCTTGATGCCGCCCGGGTGACCGGTGTGGCGGTAGTAGACCTTGTCGGTGTTCTTCTTGCCGGTGAACACCACCTTGTCGACGTTGGTGACGACGACGTAGTCGCCGCAATCAACGTGCGGGGTGTAGGTCGGCAGGTGCTTGCCGCGCAGGCGGTTGGCGATGAAGGTCGCGAGGCGGCCCACCACGACGCCTTCGGCGTCGATGTGGATCCACTTCTTCTCGACCTCGGCCGGCTTCAGCGAAGCCGTGGTGCTCTTCAGCATGATGAGGGTCCTGGAGACGAAAAACGCGGCCCGAACCAGATGGATCGAGCGGAGGCCGGGGTGATAGAGGGTCGCGCGACGAAGGTCAATGACGGTCGCGACGGGGATTTTGATGTATAGCGTTGATTTTGCTGAGTATTTTATATGAGGTATTAAAATACCTAGCATTTTAGCGCGCAGGATAGCGCACACCCTCTCCCTCCCCGTCCCGGGGAGGGTGGTCGGAGCGAAGCGGAGACCGGGTGGGGAGGGCTAGGTGATTGGGGCGCGCGCTTGAACAGCCTTGCCGCCCCCACCCGGTTTCGCCCTGACGGGCTCAACCACCCTCCCCGGGACGGGGAGGGAGAAGTTCGAGCGAGCCCCTACCCCTTCAGCAGCCGATCCCGGGCGGCGTTTACCCGTGCGGCCAGGCCCTCGGTGCCGCCCTGGTCCGGATGGGCGCGCGCCATCAAGCGACGCCAGGCGGCGTGAATCGTCTGCGCGTCCGCATCCGCCGAAACGCCCAGGATCGCCCGCGCCTCGGCCTCGCTCATGGGTTCAGCGTTTTGCGGCTTCGGCGCGGTGGGCCGGATGCGCGACTGCACCGCCAGCCAGACGCCCGCCGCCCCCAGCCCTGCCGCGGCCAGCCAGGCTCCGCGCGACGCGGCCAGCACCGCCCCGCCCAGGCAGGCGGCGCTCAGGATCGTCGCGGAAATGCGCCAATGGCCGCGCCGAGCGCGTTCGGTCTGCCGCCCCAGCCGCACCAGGGCCCACAGGGCCACGGCGGCCAGGCCCAGCCAGATCAAGCCCATCCGCCGATCAGGCCGCCGCGTCCAGCGGAGCGAGCGCGTCGTCCAGGCCCAGGGCCTGCATCAGATTGCGCAGTTCCTGGCGCGCCGCGACGTGGGCCAGCGACACCGACACCGGCCGGATGTCGTTCGACAGGTCCGCCACCGTCAGGCCGAAGGGGAAGAGCTCGCGATAGATGACCCGGTCGCGCAGGCCCGGCCCGACGCGGAATCCGACCCGCTTGGCCAACTTGGCCATGCGTTCTTCCAGACGGCGACGGTTGCGGGCCTCGGCCACGGCCAGGCGGTTGGTGACGACGATCCAGTCGATCGTGACCTGGCGGCCCTCGGTGATGGCGCGATGCTTGCGCGCCTCCCACACGCTCTCGGAATAGATGGAGGGCTTGAGCAACTCCAGCGTCACCGGATCCACCTGACCCAGCAAGTCGAAGTCGACGAAGCTGTCGTTCATCGGCGTCACGATCTGGTCGGCGCGGCTGTGCGCGGCCCGCGACAGGACGGTGTCGCCGCCCGGCGTGTCGATCAGGATGACGTCGGCCGAGGCCTTGGCCTCGGCATAGGCCGCCTCGAACCAGGCCAGCTGCTCGGCCTCGTCGGCCTTATGCAGGGCCTTGCCGTCGCCCATGTCGGGCACGATCGGCTGGGGCAGCTCATGGCCGTTGGCCTTCAGCCAGGCGGCGCGGTTGGCGAAGAACCGCTCCAGGGAGCGCTGGCGCAGGTCCAGGTCGATGACGGCGACCTTGCGGCCCGCGTGCAGCAGGCCGGTGACGATGTGGATGGCCAGGGTGGACTTGCCCGCCCCGCCCTTTTCATTGCCGATGACGATGACCTGAGGCTGCGCCATGTAAAATCCCGATGTGATCGGCAGGCGCGACTCAACTGCGTCGGCCGCCCGCCCGTGGCCGGGAAGATCGTGCCCCGAGGGCCAGTCGTCAACGAAACCTTAAGCCGCGCCTGTGGACGGGCGCGCCTCGGCGGCGCGGGCGCACCAGGGATCGGAAGCCGCCACGGCGCGGCACAGGGCCTGGGCCCGCTCCGGCGCGGCGGCGACCTTGAGCCGGACCAGGCGGCGGCCCCCGACATCGACGCCTTCATAGACAGGCTGCAGACCAGCCAGGACGGCGGCGTCCGGCCCGCGGTTCAGCCGCGCCCAGGCGGCGCGGGCGCCCTCCTCGCTGGAGAAGGCGCCGAGTTGGACCGAACGGGTTCCGGCGGCGGACGGCGGGGCGACCCGCCGCGCTTCCGGCTCCACAGCGGACGGCCGCTCGGAGATCGGCGCCTCCGGATCGCGAAATCCGGACGGCAGGGCGACAGCGGCCATTCGGGCCTTGCCCGCCACGCTGTCGCGGGCGTCCCACAGTTCGTGCGGAGTCAGCAATTCGACCTTGAGGGGCGCGCCCTTGGCCTTGGCGTTGGGAGAGGCTCGGGCAGCCTCGGCCGTCGACGCGGGCTCGGCCTCTTCGCCGGCCTCAGCGGACACGGGAATGGCGGCGACCGAGTCCGCCAGGGCCGCAAAGCGATGCGGATCGCGCTCGTTCACGCCGCAGCCGGCCAGCGCCAGCCCCGCCGCCAGGGCGACGAGAACGCGCGGTCGATGCGGGGCGAGCTGAGCCATGAGGCACCCTCGCCCGCCCCGCTTTGAGACGAGGTTAACGTCAATAGCCGCTGACGATCAGCCGACGGCGCCGACGCAGCCTTCGACGTCGCCCGGCGCCACGTCGGCGTCGGTCAGGGCCAGGGTCCAGCCGTGGTGGGTGTTCAGCCCCCAGCGGCGCGCGCCCGAGCCGTCGCCGGCGTCGCCGCCCGCCGTGACCACCACGCGGCGGCCTTTCGGCAGGGCCGGCGGGTCGATCTTGCCCACGGCCAGCGAGGTCGGGGTGTCGCCGCCGTAGCCGTCGAAGACGCTGAGCATGGACCATTCGCGACGCAGGCCGATCCACCAGGGATCGTCGCCGCTGATCGACAGGACGGCCACGCCGTGCCCCTCGGCCGCATGGGCCAGGGCGGCCTGCGGATCGAGGACCAGCTTGATGTCGGCGGCGGCGCCAAAGCGCAGGCGCGCGCCGTCCACGGCCTTGGCCGGGTCGATGGGGGCCCAGACCTGAACCTGCAGGCGACCCTGGCGGGCCAGACCCCAGCCGACGATCTCGCGCCACAGGTGCTCGACGGCTTCGCGATTGTCGGGGTCGCACTGCTTGAGGACGCGGGCCTGCACCGCCTGTTCGCGGTCGGGGCGCAGCTTGGTGTGGGGGCCGGTCGGGGCGTCCTTGGCCTGGCCCACCTGGGCGGCGATGGCCAGGCGGCGCTCGAACAAGTCCAGGATCTGGTCGTCCAGGCTGTCGATCTCGGCGCGCAGGGCGGCCAGCGCCTTCTGCTCGGGGCTCAGTTCAACGATTTCGGCGGGCCAGACTTGCTGGAGGGCGGATTGCGACATGGGAGATGGCTTTCGGCATGGGAATTTCGATGGGAGGCCGCGCCCCGCCGAACAATCAGGCAGGGACGCGCGGAGAGGCCGCTTGGGGAGAAGCGGTCGCCAGCGAGACAGTCAGGGTTGGTTAGAAGCCCGACGCCTCAGCCGGCGTATCGAAAGCCGTAATAGCCGTAGCCAAAATAGAAGCCGGCCACCGCGCGCGAGGTGGTTTCAACGATGAGATCAGCGCGCAGCGAGGACATGACTCCGGCCCGGTTGGAAGGATCAGGAACGATCCGATGGGACCTTAAAGACGCAAACTTTATGCGCGGTCAACCCTAGGGAGCCGTCAGCAGGACAAAACGCGTCCGGTTATCGCTGCAATCCTGCAGATCGTTGCGCAGAACCGTCAGCCCATAGACCTCGGCCGCGCGGGCGGGCGCCACGGCGGCGCGGGTCAGGTCGCCCGCCTCGGCCACGGCGGCGGCGGCGCCCCCGGTGTCGAACACCTCGACCGGAGTGATCTTCATCTCGGCCAGGGCGATGGAGCATTGCTGCAGGGCCACGGGGTGGCTTTCCGCCGTCTTGACGTCCGTCAGCCGCGCGCCCGGCAGACCCAGCAGGGCCAGGCGGATCGGCCGCCAGGCCTCGCTGACCACCCTCAGCCCGGCCTCGCGCACCAGGGTGGCGGCGGGCTCGACCACGCCCACGGTCGAGTTCTCGACCGGAATCAGGGCGCTCTGGCAATCGCCGCGCAGCAGGGCGTTGATCGCCCCTTCGAACGTCTCATAGCCGACCGCCTCGTCCCACGGACGCAGGTCGAGGCAGGCCTCGTGGCTGAAGGCGCCCGGCGCGCCCTGATAAGCGACGCAGCCGGGCCCCGTTTCAGCCTCGGCGGTCATGCGGCCTCGGCGCGCGCCAGACGACCGGCCTTGAGCCGCTCGGCCACCAGGAAGGCCAGCTCCAGCGCCTGGTCGGCGTTCAGGCGCGGGTCGCAATGGGTGTGATAGCGGCTGGACAGGTCATCCTCGGTCACCGCCTGGGCGCCGCCCAGGCATTCGGTGACGTTCTGGCCGGTCATCTCCAGGTGGACGCCGCCGGGGTGGACGCCCTCGGCCTCGGCCACGTCGATGAAGGTGCGGACCTCGCCCATGACGCGGTCGAACGGCCGCGTCTTGTAGCCGTTGGCGGCCTTCAGCGTATTGCCGTGCATCGGGTCGATCGACCAGATGACGCGCTTGCCCGCCGCCTTCACCGCCCGCATCAGGCCCGGCAGGCGGTCGCCCACCTTGTCGTGACCGAAGCGGCCGATCAGGGTCAAGCGGCCCGGGATATTGTTCGGGTTCAGGGCGTCGATCAGCGGCAGCAGGTCGTCGGCCGTCATGGTAGGCCCGCACTTCACCCCGATGGGGTTGGAGATGCCGCGCATGAACTCGATGTGGGCGCCGTCCAGCTGGCGGGTGCGCTCGCCGATCCACAGCATGTGGGCCGAGGTATCGAACCATTCGCCCGACGCCCCGTCCAGGCGCGTCAGCGCGCTCTCGACGTTCAGCAGCAGGGCTTCGTGGCTGGTGAAGACCTCGACCCGCGACAAGTCGGGATGGGTCTCGGGCGTGACGCCGACCGCCTCCATGAAGGCCAGGGCCTCGGTGATCTTGTCGGCCAGCTCGCGATAGGCCGCGCCCGCGCCGTGGTCGGCGAAGCCCAGGGTCCAGCGGTGGATGTTGTACAGGTCGGCGTAGCCCCCGCCCGCGAAGGCGCGCAGCAGGTTCAGCGTGGACGCCGACTGGTTATAGGCGCGGATCAGCCGCTGCGGATCGGGCGTGCGCTCTTCCGGGGTGAAGCCCATGCCGTTGATGATGTCGCCGCGATAGGACGGCAGCTCGACCCCGCCGATCTCCTCGACCGGCGACGAGCGCGGCTTGGCGAACTGGCCGGCGATGCGGCCGACCTTCACCACCGGCTTGCGGCCGGCGAAGGTCAGCACCACCGCCATCTGCAGGATCAGGCGGAAGGTGTCGCGGATGTTGTCGGTCGAGAACTCCTTGAAGCTCTCGGCGCAGTCGCCGCCCTGCAGCAGGAAGGCCTCGCCCGCCTCGACCTGGGCCAGATGGCTGGTAAGCTTGCGCGCCTCGCCCGCAAAGACGAGGGGCGGCATGGCGCGCAGCTCGTCTTCGACGCGCGCCAGTTCGGCGGCGTCCGGATAGTCCGTCGGCATATGCAGGACGGGCTTGTTTCTCCAGGATTCGGGGGTCCAGCGCTTACTCATTTCGCCAAGATAGGCTTTTCGGCGATCTGGAACAACAAACCTTGCAGAAATTCAGCCGATCAGCGGTTTCCATGCCTCGCTTTCGGGCAAGGGCGCGAACAGGGCGTCGATCTGGGCGTCGGAAACCGTCGAAAGTTCGGCCGGCGACCACTTCGGCGCATTGTCCTTGTCGATGATGACGGCGCGCACGCCCTCCTGGAAATCGTGCGTCTGCACGATCCGGCCGCCCAGGGCGTATTCCATCGCCATATTGTCGGCGAAGTCGTTCAGCGTCGCCCCGGTGCGAATCTGGCGCAGCGATACCTTCAGCGACTGCGGCGACTTGGTCTTCAAGATGTCGAGCTGCTTCAGCGCCCAGTCCGAGCCGTCGGCTTGGAGGGCGGCCAAGATCGCCTCGACCGTGTCGAAGGCGAACAGCCGGTCGATGGCCTCGCGATGCGCGTCCAGCGGCGCCTCTTCCGGGTCGGTCGGACAGGCGTAGCGGTCAGCCTCTTCCAGCGGGTTGGCCGGATTGGACAGCAGCGCCGCCTTGAGCCCGTCCAGGTCGATGCTCGGCACGTAATGGGTGTGGATGCCCAGGGCCACCGTATCCGCCGCCTTCAACCGCGCGCCCGTCAGCGCCAGCCACACGCCCGTCTGCCCCGGCAGGCGCGGCAGGAACCAGCCGCCGCCCACGTCGGGGAACAGGCCGATGCCGGTCTCGGGCATGGCGTAGGTGGTGCGCTCGGTGGCGATGCGGACATCGGCCGGTTCGCTGATGCCCACGCCGCCGCCCATGACGATGCCGTCCACCACCGCCGTGATCGGCTTGGGATAGACGAACATCAGATGGTTCAGCTGATACTCGGCCTTGAAGAAGGCCTTGGCCTCGGACGCGTCCCCTGCCCCGCTCTCGGCGATCATGCGGATGTCGCCCCCGGCGCAGAAACCGCGCTCGCCCGCATGGTCGACGAGGACCGACTGAACCTCATCATCCGCACGCCACGCCAGCAGGGCCTCGATCATCGCCTCGCACATGGCACGGTTCAGGGCGTGGATCGCCTTGGGCCGGTTCAGGGTGATGCGGCCGACACCGTTTTCGATGCGGGTGATGACTTCGGCTTCGCTCATTTCGCCAGCTCCCGCGCGATGATCACCCGCATGATCTCGTTCGTGCCTTCCAGGATGCGGTGGACCCGCAGGTCGCGCACGATCCGCTCCAGCGGATAGTCCTTCAGGTAGCCGTAGCCGCCGTGCAGCTGCAGCGCCTGATCGGCGATCTGGAAGCAGGCGTCGGTGGTCAGGCGCTTGGCCATGGCGCACCATTTGGTCTTTTCCGGGTGGCCCGTGTCGATGGCCCAGGCGCCGCGCAGCACCATCAGGCGGGCGGCCTCAAGGTCCGTGGCCATGTCCGCCAGCTCGAACTGGGTGTTCTGGAACTGGCCGATCGCCTGACCGAACTGCTTGCGGCCCGCGACGTATTCCTGAGCCGTCTCCAGCGCCAGACGCGCCCCGCCCAGCGAGCAGGCGGCGATGTTAAGGCGCCCGCCGTCCAGGCCGGCCATGGCGTATTTGAAGCCCGCGCCTTCCTCGCCCACCAGATTGGCGACCGGCACGCTACAGTCGTCAAAGCTGACCACGGCGGTCGGCTGGGCGTTCCAGCCCATCTTCTTCTCATTGGCGCCGAACGACAGACCCGGCGTCCCCGCCTCAACCACGAGGGTCGAGATGCCCTTCGGCCCCTCGCCGCCCGTACGAACCATGACGACATAGACGTCGGACGTCCCCGCGCCCGAAATGAAGGCCTTGGATCCGTTCAGCACATAGTGGTCGCCATCGCGCACCGCCGTCGTCCGCAGCGCCGCCGCGTCCGAGCCCGAGCCCGGCTCGGTCAGGCAGTAGCTGGCGATCTTCTCCATCCCGACCAGCGACGGCACGAAGCGCGCCCGCAGTTCGGCCGAACCGAAGCTGTCGATCATCCATGTCGCCATGTTGTGGATCGAGATGAAGGCCGCCGTCGCCACATCGCCGCGCGACAGCTCCTCGAAGATCAGCGCCGCCTCGACCCGGCCCAGGCCCATGCCGCCGTGCTCCTCGCCCGTATAGATGCCGGCGAAGCCCATCTCGGCGGCAGCCTTCAGCACGTCGACCGGGAAATGCTTGTCCTCGTCCCAGCGGGCCGAGTGCGGCGCCAGTTCGGCGTCGGCGAAGGCGCGGGCCGCGTCCTGGATGGCGCGTTGATCGTCGTTGAGGGCGAAGTCCATGGAAGCTCCCGAGTCTGGTCTGCCCTCTGACGGGGCGTTCGCGGCGCTTCTAACGGGTGCCGGCGCGCGCGTCACCCCGCGCGACCCTTCCCTTCTTTCGTCATCCTCCGACGGAGCGCAGCGGAGATCGGGGGACCCCGCGGCGCCCGTCAGGGCGAAAGGCCCACGCGCGTCGCTCGCAGCAAGGATCGCCTTCGGCGCCGCTGGGTCCCCCGGTCGCGCCGCTTCGCGGCTTGCCGGAGGATGACGAAAGAGAGGGGCGTATTTTGCCTCTCCCTCCGCTTTGTTTTAAGCCGCGCTCATGACCATGCCCTTCCAGCCCGCCGCCTTCCCCTACGCCCGCCCGCGTCGCCTGCGTTCGCAGCCGTGGGTGCGCCGTCTGGTCGCCGAGACGACCTTGACGCCGGCCGACCTGATCTGGCCGCTGATCGTCCACGACGGCCCTGAAGACCGTCAGCCCGTCGCCTCCATGCCGGGCGTCTTCCGCCTGTCGCCCAAGGAGGCCGCCAAGGCCGCTGTCGAGGCGCGCGACCTGGGCATCCCGATGGTCGCCCTGTTCCCGAACGTGAACGACAGCCTCAAGGACGCCGTCGGCACGGCCGCCAGCGACCCGGACGGCCTGATCCCCGACTGCATCCGCGCCATCAAGGACGCCGCGCCCGAGATCGGCGTCATGACCGACGTGGCGCTGGACTGCTACACCGACCACGGCCACGACGGCGTTCTGGAGAACGGTCGCATCGTCAACGACCCGACCTTGGAGCGGCTGGCCGAGCAGGCCTTCATCCATGCCCACGCCGGCGCCGACGCCGTGGCCCCATCCGACATGATGGACGGCCGCGTCCAGGCCATCCGCGAGGCGCTGGAGGCCAACGGCCTCAGCGACACCCTGATCATCAGCTACGCGGCCAAATACGCCTCAGCCTTCTACGGCCCCTATCGCGACGCCGTGGGCTCGTCCAAGTCGCTGACCGGCGACAAGAAGACCTATCAGATGGACTTCGCCAACGCCGAAGAGGCCCTGCGCGAAGTGGCGATGGACCTGTCGGAAGGCGCCGACGCCCTGATCGTCAAGCCGGGCCTGCCCTACCTGGATATCGTCCGCCTGGTCTCGCAGACCTTCAAGGTGCCGACCTTCGCCTATCAGGTGTCCGGCGAGTACGCGATGATGCAGGCCGCCTTCGCCAACGGCTGGCTGGACCCGGATCGCGCCATCCTGGAAAGCCTGCACGCCTTCAAGCGCGCGGGGGCCTCGGGCGTCATCAGCTACTTCGCGCCGCAAGCCGCGCGGATGATGGGCTGACCGCTTTCCTTCTCCCCTTGTGGGAGAAGGTGGACGGCGAAGCCGGACGGATGAGGGGTTGCGGGACCTTCAACGCGCTCCTTCATCCAGCGTTGAGAGACCCCTCATCCGGCCCTGACGAGCCACCCTTCTCCCACAAGGGGAGAAGGAAGCGTCACGCCGTCGGATCGACGGCCTTGCCGTACTGGCCGCGGAAATAGGTCAAGGCGTCCCCCGGCCGGGTGTCGAACGCCTCGACCTGGCCGACGATGACTAGGTGGTCGCCCATGACGATGCGGTCGTGGGTGCGGCAGCTCAGGCGGGTCACGGCGTTCAGCAGGCGCGGCGGCGCGGGATCGTCCACCGCGAATTCGTCGTCCGACAGGCGGCACACGCCCCAGGCGAAGCGGTCGGACATGGCCTGGTCCTCGACCGGCAGCATATGGACGGCGAAGCAGTCGGCGCCGGCGAAGGCGTCGTGGCGGTCGGACTTCACGTCCAGGCACCACAGCACCAACGGCGGATCCAGCGACACCGAGGTGAAGCTGTTCACCGTGATCCCCAGCGGCCCCTCGGCCGTGTGGGCCGTGACCACGCAGACGCCGGTCGCGAAACCGCCCAACGCCCGGCGATAGGCGCGAGAGTCGAAATCGGCGGGGGAAGCGGACGCGTCGGACATGGCCCTCAGCTAGGCCGTGCATGGCCGCGCGGCAAGGGCGCCTCGCAACCGCTTCTTAAGGCCCGCATGGGATTCAGGCTGAACGCATACGGTTAAGACGGACCCCGCCCATGGCGCTGAACGATCGCCCGATCCTCATCAAGAAGGTGAAGAAGGTCTCCGGCGGCGGCCACCACGGCGGTGCCTGGAAGGTGGCCTACGCCGATTTCGTCACGGCCATGATGGCCTTCTTCCTGCTGATGTGGCTGATCAACACGACCGACCCGGAGCAGAAGCGCGGCATCGCCGAATACTTCGCCCCGGCCAACGTCTCGGCCTCGACCTCGGGGTCGGGCGGCATCCTGGGCGGCACATCGCTGGGCGATTCCGAAGGGGCCAAGGGCGCGGGCTCCAACGCGGTCATCGAACAGCTGGCGCCCCAGGCCCCCGACGCCCCGCAGGACGCGGGTCAGAACTCCAACCTGGCCGCTGCCAGCGAAGCCGCCCTGCGCGCCGAGATCGCCCGCCGCGAGGCCGCCGACTTCGCCAGCGCCGCCGAAAGCCTGCGCCAGGCCATGCAGTCCATGCCGGAACTGGCCGAGCTGTCGAAACAGCTGATCATCGACCAGACGCCCGAGGGCCTGCGCATCCAGCTGGTCGACCAGGAAGGCCGCTCCATGTTCGAGAACGGCTCCTCGCGCCCGAACGCCCGCGCCCAGCTGCTGCTGCGCGCCGTGGCCAAGGTGATCAACCGCCTGCCCAACCGCATCTCCATCAGCGGCCACACCAGCGCCGTCGCCGGCTCCAGCCGCGCCAGCAGCCCCGGCGACTGGCCCCTGTCCTCGGCCCGCGCCGACGCCTCGCGCCTGACGCTGCAGGGCGCGGGCGTGAACGCCGACCGGGTCTATTCCGTGGCGGGCAAGGCGGGGTCCGACCCCCTCTATCCCGACGACCCCTCGCTGGCGGGCAACCGCCGCATCGCCATCGTCCTGCTGCGCGAGGCCCCGGTCCTGCCCACCGACACCAGCCTTTGACGCCTCGGCGTTAGGTCGACCTTGCGAAATCCTCTCCTTGGGCGCCAAATCAAGGACATGAGCCACCGCGCGCCTGATCATTATCGCCAGAGCGGGAAACGGAACTGACGCCGTGACCCAGCACTTCTTCTCGCGCCAGCTTCGCTTCTTCATGACGGCCAGCGCGCCCTGCCCCTATCTGCCGGGTCAGTTCGAGCGCAAGGTCTTCGCCAACCTGCCGTTCAGCGACGGGGCCGACGTCAACGACGCCCTGACCCAGGCCGGTTTCCGTCGCAGCCAGAACATCGCCTATCGTCCGGCGTGCGAGGCCTGCATCGCCTGCGTCTCGGTGCGCATTCCGGTGGCGGATTTCCAGCCCTCGCGCTCGCGCCGCCGTATCCTGGCCCGCAACGCCGACCTGTCGCGCGACCTGGTCGAGGCCGAGGCGACGATGGAGCAGTTCGACCTGCTGCGCCGCTACCTGACCGCCCGCCACCCCGGCGGCGGCATGAGCGACATGGGCTGGCTGGACTATGTCTCCATGGTCGAGGACACGGCCGTGCGCACCCATCTGATCGAATACCGCCTGACCAGCCAAGACGACGGCCCCGGCCGCCTGGTCGGCGTCAGCCTGACCGACCTGCTGCACGACGGCCTGTCGATGGTCTACAGCTTCTTCGACCCGGATCTGGAGCGCCGCAGCCTGGGCCGCTTCGCCATCCTGGACCATCTGCGCCAGGCCGAGACGGCGGGCCTGCCGTATGTGTATCTGGGCTACTGGGTCCAGGGCTCGCCCAAGATGGACTACAAGGCAGAGTTCCGCCCGCTTGAGGCGTTGCGCCCCTGGGGCTGGGAGCGCCTCTAACGCCCTTCTCCCCTTGTGGGAGAAGGTGGCAGGCGAAGCCTGACGGATGAGGGGTTGCGGGACCTTCAACTCGCAACCTGCTCCTAGCGTTGAGAGACCCCTCATCCGGCCCTGACGGGCCACCTTCTCCCACAAGGGGAGAAGGGATTAGGTCGTCGGCACGGCCGTGCCGGTCTGGCCCCACGGCCCGCCGTCCCGGCCGCCCGCGAACTTCACCAGCGCCGCGATCCGCTTCTCGATCGGTGGATGGGTCGCGAACAGGCCGGCGAAGTCCGCCTTGTCCGCCGTATTGTCCAGGAACAGGCCGCGCAGTTCGTCGGGCGCCTCGATCTTCGACTGGCCCGATACCTTGCGTAGCGCCGAGATCATGGCGTCCGGGTTCTTGGTCAGCTCCACCGCCCCGGCGTCCGCCACATATTCCCGCGTCCGCGACAGGGTCATGCGGATGATGGTCGCCAGGCCGAAGCCGATCACCCCGACGGCCAGGCCGATCAGGATCAGGGGCATGGCGTTCTTGTTGTCCCGGCTGCGTCCGCCGCGCATATAGAACAGGCTGCGGAACACCAGTTCGGCCACCACGCTGATGATCCCCGCGAAGATCGAGGCGATCACCATGGTCCGCACGTCCTTGTTGATGACGTGGGTCAGCTCATGGGCCAGGACGCATTCCATCTCGTCGCGGCTCAGGGTCTGCATCAGGCCGCGCGTGACGGTGACGCTGTAGTTCCCTTCATGCAGGCCGGAGGCATAGGCGTTGAGCGACGGGCTCTCGATGATGCGCAGCGTCGGCGTGCGCAGCCCCCGCGAGATCGCCAGGTTTTCCAGCAGATTGTAGAGCTCCGGCTCGACCCGGCGCTCGACCTTCCTGGCCCCGGTCATGGCGTCGATCATCACCTGATTGCCGAAATAGGCGATGACGAACCAGACGCCCGCCACGACCAGCGCCGTCGGCACGGTCCAGCCCAGCATGGAGGCCGCCAGAGCCAGGTCCTGGCCCAGGTCGCCACCCGAGTTGGACAGCAGACCGAAGCCCATCATCAGCACCTGGCTGCCGAACAGCAGGCCGACAAGCAGCACCGGAAACCCGGCCAGCAGGATCACCGACCGGGTGTTGTTCTTCCAGATGTGGGTCTTGAGGCCGACGGCCTGACCGAAAACCGCCATTGGGGCTTAGAACTTCACCGTCGGCGGGGCCGCGTTCAGGCCCGCGCGCTCGCTCTCGCCCACGTCGAAGAAGGGCTTGTCCGAGCCGAAACCGAACATCCCGGCGAACAGGACGGTCGGGAACTGACGGCGCACGGCGTTGAACTCGCTGACCGCATTGTTGAAGAAGCGGCGCGCGGCGGCCAGCTTGTTCTCGATGTCCGACAGGTCCATCTGCAGCTGCTGGAAGTTGGCGTTGGCCTTCAGGTCCGGATAGGCCTCCGACACGGCGAACAGGCGGCCCAGGGCGCCGGTCAGCATGTTCTCGGCCTGCACCTTGTCGTTGACGGTCGTGGCCCCAGCGGCGGCGGCCCGCGCCTGGGTCACGGCGTCCAGGGTGCCGCGCTCGTGCGTGGCGTAGCCCTTCACCGTCTCGACCAGATTGGGGATCAGGTCCTGACGCTGCTTCAACTGCACGTCGATGTCGGCGAACGACTGGTTCGCCGACTGGTCCAGCGCCACCAGGCGATTGTAGGCGCCGACCACGACGAACAGCAGAATGGCGACGATGACGCCGATGACGATCAGGGTGATCATGGGGCCTCCTTGGAAAGATCAGGCCCGATTATGCGGCCCCTCCTGCATCGCGCCTAATGAAAATCCCGACAGGCGCGATCAACCGACGCACCCGGTTGCGCAGTGAAAGAACAGCGTACTACGTGTATGGCATGAAGATCAGAGATCAAGCCCTCACCGTCGTACTGAGCATCGGAGCGGTGGCTGCGGGGATCGCCTTCATGGCTTTCCTGGCCGCCTTCCTGTTCAGCGTCTACGTGTCGTTCTTCGCCACCTGAAGCGTCGCTCCTCCCCACGCCGTAGAGAGGAGCTGACGATCAGCGGAACTTCCTCATCCCGCGCGGCCCTTGGCGGCCTGCCCCGGCGCGCTTGCCCAGCCAGTCCTTCCAGTCGGGCCAGTTGCGGCGGCGGCCGCCGCCGTCGGCCCATTCCGGCCCCGCTTCGGCGTTGAACACCGCCACGTCGACCAGGCCGCCCTGCTTGTAGTTCTGCAGCTTCACGCCCTTGCCGCGGCCCATTTCGGGCAGTTCGGCCAGGGGGAAAATCAGCGCCTTGATGTTCTCGCCGATGACGGCGACGTGGTCGCCCTGCGGCTGGCTGGGCACGCGCAGCATGGCCAGCATCTCGCCGTTCAGCACCTGCTTGCCGCCGCGCTTCTGGGCCAGAAGGTCGTTCTCGGGTGCCACGAAGCCGTAGCCCGCCTTCGACGCGATCAGCAGCTTCGCGCCCGGCTCATGCGCCACGACATTGATAATGTCGGCCTTCTCGTCCAGGTCGATCATCAAGCGCAGCGGCTCGCCATGGCCGCGCCCGGAGGCCAGCTTGTCGGCGCCGATGGTAAAGATGCGTCCATCCGAGGCGCCGACCAGCAGCTTGTCCGTCGTATAGGCCGGCACCAGGAAGCCCAGCTTGTCGCCTTCCTTGAACTTCAGTTCGGACGGATCGTCGACCTTGCCCTTGGCGGCGCGGATCCAGCCGCGATCCGACAGGATGACGGTGATCGCCTCGCGCGGGATGAAGGCTTCCGGCGCCACGAAGGCCGAGGCGTCGACCGCCTCGCCGATCACCGTGCGGCGCGGCGAGATCAGGGCCTTTCGCACGGCCTCCAGCTCCTTGCCGATGGCCTTCCACTGCTTGGCCTCGGAAGACGTCAGCGCTTGCAACGCCGCAAGTTCTTCCGACAGCTCCTTGAATTCCTTCTCGATCGTCATCTCTTCGAGACGGGCCAGCTGGCGCAGGCGGGTGTCGAGGATGAAGTCCGCCTGCACCTCGGTCAGGTTGAAGCGGGCGATCAGTTCGGCCTTGGGATGCTCTTCCTCGCGGACGATGCGGATGACCTCGTCCAGGTTCAGGAAGACGATGCGCAGGCCTTCCAGCAGGTGCAGGCGCTTCTCGACGCGGGCGATGCGCCACTGGCTGCGGCGGTTCAGCACCACGCGGCGGTGATCCAGGAAGGCCCGCAGGCAGTCCTTCAGCCCCATGACGCGCGGCGTGCCGGTGGCGTCCAGCACGTTCATGTTGATGGGGAAGCGCGTCTCCAGGTCGGAAAGCTTGAACAGGCTTTCCATAAGCACTTCAGGCTCTACCGTCCGGGACTTGGGTTCCAGGATCAGGCGGATGTCCTCGGCCGACTCGTCGCGGACGTCGCCCAGCAGCGGCGCCTTCTTGTTCTCGATGAGGTCGGCCAGCTGTTCGATCAGCTTGGACTTCTGCACCTGATAGGGGATTTCGGTGACGACGATGCGCCAGACGCCCCGGCCCAGGTCCTCGGTGTCCCAGGCGGCGCGCAGGCGCACCCCGCCCCGGCCCGTCTCATAGGCGTCCAGGATGGAGGCATGACCTTCCACCGACACGCCGCCGGTCGGGAAGTCCGGCCCCGGCACGATCTTGACCAGGTCTTCGGTCGTGGCGTCCGGCTGCTCCAGCAGCAGGTGGCAGGCGTCGATCAGTTCGCCGACGTTGTGCGGCGGGATCGAGGTGGCCATGCCGACCGCAATGCCCGACGAGCCGTTGGCCAGCAGGTTGGGGAAGCCCGCCGGCAGAACAACAGGCTCCTCGTCCTGATCGTCATAGGTGGGGCGGAAGTCGACGGCGTCCTGATCGATGCCGTCCAGCAGCAAGACGGCGGCGGGCGTCAGCTTGCACTCGGTGTAGCGCATGGCCGCCGCGCTATCGCCGTCGATGTTGCCGAAGTTCCCCTGCCCGTCCACCAGCGGATAGCGCTGGGCGAAGTCCTGGGCCAGGCGCACCAGCGCCTCATAGATGGAGGCGTCGCCGTGCGGGTGATAGCCGCCCATGACCTCGCCGACGACCTTGGCGCATTTGCGCGCCGCCGCCTGCGGGTTCAGCCGCATCTGGTGCATGGCGTACATGATGCGCCGGTGCACCGGCTTGAAGCCGTCGCGCACGTCGGGCAGGGCGCGGTTGGTGATGGTCGACAGGGCGTAGGCCAGATAGCGGCGCGACAGCGCCTCGCCCATCGGTTCTTCGACGATGCGGCCGCCGTCGGGCGTCGGGGTGTGGATGGTCATACGACTTCGAATCAATGATCGGACGAGGAAAGTCTAGCGCAGCCGAGGCCTGACGCCGGGATTGTCCGCGCCTAACTGTGCAGAAACGCGCGAAGGAGCCCCGATGAAGGCCGCGCGCGTCCCGCTGGGGCGCCCTGACCTCATGGCTGACCTGCGGCGCCTGCTGTAACCACAGGCCGTCCCGCGCGTTGTCGGAAGCGTGATCCGGTCCGCCCAGGGAGGCGATCCAGGGACGACGCCATGCTGCTGCTCCTGTTGTCCTATCTGGCCGGCGCGCTGACCATTCTCAGCCCCTGCATCCTGCCGGTCCTGCCCTTCGTCTTCGCCCGTGCGGGCCAGCCCTTCGTGAAGAGCGGCCTGCCGCTGCTGGTCGGCATGGCGCTGACCTTCGCGGGCGTCGCGACCTTGGCGGCGGTCGGGGGCGGCTGGGCGGTGCAGGCCAATCTGGTTGGGCGCTGGATCGCCCTGGCGGTCATGGCGGTGCTGGGGCTGACCCTGGTGTTCCCGGCGCTGGCGGACCGGCTGACCCGGCCGCTGGTGGCCCTGGGCTCGCGCCTGACCGAGCGCGCCAATACCGAGCAGCAAGCCGGCGGCGGCGTCTGGCCCTCCTTCCTGCTGGGGGTGGCGACGGGTCTGCTGTGGGCGCCGTGCGCGGGGCCGATCCTGGGGCTGATCCTGACCGGCGCGGCGCTGCAGGGGGCCAGCGTCGGCACGACCCTGCTTCTGCTCGCCTACGCCGCCGGGGCCGCCACTTCGCTGGCCCTGGCCCTGCTGGTCGGCGGCAAGATGTTCCAGGCCATGAAGCAGTCGCTGGGCGTCGGCGAATGGGTGCGAAGGGGCCTGGGCGTGCTGGTGCTGGTCGGCGTCGCCGCCATTACGCTCGGCCTCGACACCGGCCTGCTGACCCGGCTGTCGAGCAGCGGGACCAACCGCATCGAACAGGCCCTGATCGGCCGCCTCGGCGCCGACCGCGCCATGAACGCTCCCCCGGCGCCGCTGGACGCCCTGCCCGTCGAAGGGATCATGCCGCCCCTGACCGGCGCGACCGAGTGGATCAACAGCCCGCCGCTGACCACTGAGCAGCTGCGCGGCAAGGTGGTGCTGATCGACTTCTGGACCTACTCCTGCATCAACTGCGTGCGCGCCATCCCCTATGTCCGCGCCTGGGCCGAGAAGTATCGCGATCAGGGCCTGGTGGTGATCGGGGTCCACACGCCCGAGTTCGCCTTCGAGAAGTCGCCCGCCAACGTCCGCGACGCCGTGCGCCGCTTCGGCATCGCCTATCCCGTGGCCATGGACAACGACTACGCCGTCTGGCGCGCCTTCCGGAACCAGTACTGGCCCGCCCACTACTTCATCGACGCCCAGGGCCGCATCCGCCACCACCACTTCGGCGAAGGCGACTACGACGGCTCCGAACGCGTCATCCAGCAACTGCTCAAGGAGGCCGGCGCCCAGGGCGTCGACCGCTCCATGGTCCAGGTGACCGCCCGAGGGGCCGAAGCGGCCGCCGACATCGCCGGCATCGCCTCGCCGGAGACCTATGTCGGCTATGCCCGCGCGGAAGGTTTCCGCTCACCCAGCGGCATCAAGCCCGACGCGCGCCACGCCTACGCCCCGGCGGCGCTGCGGTTGAACCAATGGAGCCTGGCCGGCGACTGGATCGTGCGCGCCGAACACGCCGACCTACAGACGGCGGGCGGGCGACTGGCCTTCCGCTTCCAGGCGCGCGACCTGCATCTGGTGATGGGGCCCAGCCGGAGCGACCGGCCCGTGCGCTTCCGCATCCGGCTGGACGGCCAGGCGCCCGGCGCGGACGCGGGCGTCGACGTCGACGCGCAAGGTGTGGGCCGGATCGACAGCCAGCGCCTGTATCAACTGGTGCGCCAGGCGGGCGGCGCGCGCGAGCGGACCTTCGAGATCGAGTTCCTCGACCCCGGCGCCCAGGTCTTCGCCTTCACCTTCGGCTGAGGCGCTTTAGAGCCGCCCCGCCTCGCCCAGCTTGTCGATCATCCAGACGCGGGCGGGCGGCAGGGGCCTGTTCAGGGCGTGGAAGACGAACTGCTCGAGGAAATGCCCGGTCAACTCCAGCCCCGCCTTCACGTCCCCTTCGCCCAGGCCCGCCTGCGCCCCCAGCATGAAGGGCGGCAGGGCCAGCAGCTTGTCGGCATAGGGGGCGCCCGCGTCGCGGCTGACCGCGCGGCCGGTGCGCGGGCTGACCCAGACCAGATCATCCATCGAGCCGGTGGCCGCGCAGCGCGACAGGTCCAGCCCGAAGCCCAGATCCTCCAGCAGCCCGGCCTCGAACCGCACGAAGATGGCGGGCCAGACCTCGGGCATGGCGAAGGCCCGCATCAACGCCTCGAAGGCGTAGAAGGCCCCCGGATGCGGCTCGCGCTCCGGCAGGGCGCCCTGCGCCACCGCCGCGGCGGCGCTGAGGCCGGTCAGGGCCAGGGGATCGTCGAACAGGGCCGCCGGCCCTTCGCCCACCGGCTCCAGCCGCGCCGAGCCCAGCTGGTCCGAGGTCCGCGCCCGCAGGTCCGCGACCACGCGTGCGCCGGGCTGCAGAAAGGGCCGCATCTTGCGCGACGCCCCGCCCGCGACATAGGCCGCGCGCCGCCCGTGCCGCTCGGTCAGCAGGTCGACCACCGCCCCCGTGTCGCCATGCGCCCGCGCCGACAGCACGAAGGCGTCGTCCTGGACCTCCATCAGTCGGCCCGGATCACGCCGACGACGGCGCGCGCCTTGTCGTTCGGCACGGCGAAGCTGAGGACGTACTGCTCGATCTTCCAGCCGTCGTCGGTCAGGCGCAGCACGCCCGAGCCGCGCGTCGTCCCATAGGCGTCATTGTCCAGCACCTCGTCGAACCAGGCGACGCAGCGGCACTCGATCGGCGCGATGGTCACGGTTCGGGTGACGGGCCGATAGGTCCAGCCCCTGCCTTGCGAGAAATAAGGCATGGCGTAGGCGCGGAACTCCGGCAGGGTCCAGCGCTCGCCCGCATCGGTCCCGATGAAGCGGGCGTCCGGCGTGAAGGTCGCGAAATAGGCGTCTCCGTCGGCCCGCGACGCCGCGCCGTGCATGGCGTCCAGCGCGCGCTCGACAGGGGCGGTCTCGGCCGGGGCGGCGGACAGTTGCAGCATCATCAGGGCGGCGGTGATCATGACGGTGTTCTAGTCCTGTTCCCAGGACGGGGGAAGCACCGGCTTCCTTCTCCCCTTGTGGGAGAAGGTGGCTCGTGAGGGCCGGATGAGGGGTCTCGCCGAAGCCTGACGAAGGATTGCGAAGCTGGCGTCCCGCAACCCCTCATCCGTCTGCCTCCGGCAGCCACCTTCTCCCGCAAGGGGAGAAGGACACTTCGACGGCTCTCGCGCGTTCCGCCCTGATCCACGGGAGAACGTCATGAAGATCGTCACCAGTCTGAGCTTCCAGGGCCAGTGCCGCGAGGCGCTGGAGTTCTATGCCAAGGTGTTGGGCGGCAAGGTCACAGCGGCCTTTCCCTTCGGCGACGGCCCGCCCGACATGCCAGTCGATCCCAAATACAAGGACTGGCTGATGCACGGCTGGCTGGAGGTCGGCGACCAGGCGATCATGGGGGCCGATATGCCGCCCGAGTTCGCGCCCAACATCGACAAGCCCAAGAACGGCTTCGACGTCGCCTATCACACTGACGACGTGGCCAAGGGCAAGGCGGTGTTCGACGCCCTGGCCGAGGGCGGCAAGGTGGTCATGCCCTTCGCCGAGACCTTCTGGTCGCCGGGCTACGGCAGCCTGATCGACCGTTTCGGCATCCCCTGGATGGTCAACACCATGCCGGCCCAGGCCTGGAAGCCCGGCGGTTGACGCGGTTGTGATCACGGATCGTTACGACCAAAGCCGCATTGGAATCAGGCTGATGGCGCGCCTATGTGCCCCTCACCTCCCCCCGCCCGTGCCTGGGCAGCCGTCGTCAGGTTGAAGATGTCCCGCGTCCGCAACGCCGCCCTGAAATCCAAGATCATGTCCGCCCAGGACGCCGCCGCCCTGATCCCGGCCGGGGCCACGGTGGGCATGAGCGGCTTCACCGGCTCGGGCTATCCCAAGGAGGTGCCGCTGGCCCTGGCCGCCCGGATCGAGGCCGAGCACGCCAAGGGCAATCCCTTCCGGCTGAAGATCTGGACCGGCGCCTCGACGGGGCCTGAGCTGGACGGCGCCCTGGCCAAGGCCGACGGCATCGAGTTCCGCCTGCCCTACAACTCCGACCCGATCGCCCGCGAGCGCATCAACAAGGGCGAGATGGAATACCTGGATATGCATCTGTCGCAGGTGGCGCCCGCCGCCTGGCAGGGCTTCCTGGGGCCGCTGGACACGGCGGTGGTCGAGGTCTCGGGCATCCGCGAGGACGGGACGCTGATCCCCTCCTCCTCCGTCGGCAACAACAAGACCTGGCTCGACCGCGCCGAGCGCATCGTGCTCGAGGTCAACAGCTGGCAGAACGCGGCGCTCGATGGGATGCACGACATCTACTACGGCACGGCCCTGCCGCCGAACCGGGTGCCGATCCCCCTGACCAAGCCGACCGACCTGATCGGCGAGACGGGCTTCCGCGTCGATCCGGCCAAGATCGTCGCCATCGTCGAGACCGACGCCCCCGACCGCAACCTGCCGTTCGCCGCGCCGGACGAGACCGCCACGGCCATCGCCGGCCACCTGATCGAGTTCCTCAAGCATGAGGTGAAGCGGGGCCGCGTCCCCGCCTCCCTGCTGCCGCTGCAATCGGGCGTGGGCAATGTCGCCAACGCCGTCCTGGCCGGTGTGGCCGCCAGCCCGTTCGAGAACCTGACCGCCTATACCGAGGTGCTGCAGGACGGGATGCTCGACCTGCTGGACAGCGGCAAGCTGACGGTCGCCTCGGCCACCGCCTTCTCGCTCAGCCCCGAGGCCGCCGCCGATCTGAATAGCCGCATGGACCAGTTCCGCGGCAAGATCATCCTGCGCCCGCAGGAAATCTCGAACCACCCGGAGATCATCCGCCGCCTGGGCTGCATCGCCATGAACGGCCTGATCGAGGCCGACATCTACGGCAACGTCAACTCGACTCACGTCATGGGCTCGCGCATCCAGAACGGCATCGGCGGCTCGGGCGACTTCGCGCGCAACGCCTACATCTCCTGCTTCGTCACCCCGTCGACGGCCAAGGGCGGCAAGATTTCCGCCATCGTCCCCATGGCCAGCCACGTCGACCACATCACCCAGGACGTGCAGGTCATCGTCACCGAACAGGGGCTGGCCGATCTGCGCGGCCTGTCGCCCAAGCAGCGCGCGCGGGTCATCATCGCCAACTGCGCCCACCCCGACTATCGCGACATGCTGCAGGACTACTACGACCGCGCCATGATGGGCTCCTACGGCCTCCAGACGCCGCACCTGCTGACCGAGGCCCTGTCCTGGCACCAGCGCTTCATCGAGACCGGATCGATGAAGGCCTGACGTCCTTTCCTCCCCACTTTGTGGGGAGGGGGACCACGAAGTGGTGGAGGGGCTTTACGACGGCGGAACCAAGCGGCCCCGTCGGCTGCGCCGCCGATCCACCTCCCCACGAAGTGGGGAGGAGATGCCCAACCTTACCGATGCAGACCGGTCGGGAACGGGCGGCCCAGGGCCTCGGCCATGGCCTGCTGGCTGATCATGAAGACCTGATCGCGCAGGTGGTAGTTGTTGGACAGGACCACCACCGTCACGTCCGCCTCGGGCTGATACAGCACCAGGTTGCGGAACCCGGCCCAGCTGCCGGTGTGGTAGATCTGGCGGTCGTCAAAGGCCGGCGAGACCTGTCGGCCCAGGTTGTTGACGTAGAGGCCGTAGCCATAGGCCCGGTGCGGCCGCCCACGTTCCTTGGGCGTGTTCTCCGGAGCGTGATCGGCGACCATCTGGGCGTAGGCCGTCTCGCTGAGCAGGTGGCCGCGGTGCAGCGCCCGGTTCCACGCCAGCATGTCGTCCAGCGTCGAATAAAGGGCGCCCGCGCCGAACACGACGCTGACGTTGGCGATCGGCTGGGGCGTCAGGCCGCCGGGGAACAGGCCGTAGCCCATGGCCAGGCCCTGCGCATCCGCCTTGGCGTCCGAGCCGGTGTCCTTCAGACCCAGGGGCTTGAGGATCGCCTGCTCCAGATAGGTCTCGAACGGCATGCCGCTGGCCTTGGCCACGATATCGGCGGCCAGGTTGTAGGCGGCGTTGTCGTAGCGGATCTTGGTCCCCGGCTGGAACTGCAGCCGATAGCGGGCCGAGGTCTGGGTCAGCTCCTCGGGCGTGCGCGGGGTGACGCGGATGCGGCCCCACTCGGCCTGGGCCATCAGGTCGGGAATGCCCGAGGTGTGCGACAGCAGGTGATGGATGCGCAGCGGCTGCCAGGCGTCGGGACACGGGTCGATCCATTTGCACACCGGATCATCGACCGACAGCTTGCCCTGATCCTGAAGCGTCAGGACGGCGGCGGCGGTGAACTGCTTGGACACCGAGGCCAGTCGGAAGCGGGTGTCCAGGGCCAGCGGCTGGTCCTGCTCATAGTTCGCCTTACCGTAGACCTGGCGGAACAGGACCTGGTCGCCTTTGGCCACCAGGACGGCGCCCATGAACTGCTTGCGCTCGGCCAGGTGATCCAGACGCGCCTTCAGCTGAGGCAGCTCCTCGACCACCTGAACTGGCGGTCGCTTGGGCAGCTTGGGCTGCAGAACCGTGGCCGCCTGGGTCTCGGGCGCGACGGCGTGGACCAGCCACGCGCCTGCCCCGGCCGAGATCAGGCCGACGGCGACGAGAGAACCGAGGAACCAGGGCTTTCCGCCCGCGGTCTTGGGGACGATGAACACGAGATTAGACGTCGAACTCCAGGCCGAACTGGGCGTACAATGCCTTGGAATCCTGCCACTTGGGATCGACCTTCACGGTCAAAAACAAGTGAACGGGCCGGCCGAAGATCTCGATCAGCTCCTCGCGGGCCTTCTGGCCGATCCATTTCAGGGTCTGGCCGCCCTTGCCCAGGACGATGGGCCGCTGGCTCTCGCGCTCAACATAGATGGTCTGCTCGATGCGGGCCGAGCCGTCAGCGCGCTCCTCGAAGCTGGTGGTCTCGACCGCCGCTGAATAGGGCAGTTCCTCGTGGACGCGCAGATAGACCTTCTCGCGCGTGATCTCGGCGGCCAGGACGCGCAAGGGAACGTCCGCCGACTGGTCCTCGGGATACAGCCACGGCCCTTCGGGCATGGCCTGGGCCAGGCGCTTCTTCAGGTCGTCCACGCCGTCGCCGGTCTCGGCCGAGATCATGAAGACCTCGGAATAGACGCCCGTCTCGAACAGGCGCTGCGACAGGGCCAGCAGGGTGTCGCGGCGCATGCCGTCGATTTTGTTCAGGGCCAGGATGACCTTGGTGTCGGTCGCCTTCAGATTGGCGATGATGGTCTCGGTGTCCTCGGCCGAGCGGCGGTCGGCGGCCGTGCCCTCCTTGCCCTCGGCGGCGATGTGCGACTGGGCGTCGACCAGGTGGACCACCACGTCGGCGTCCTGCGCCCCGGCCCAGGCCGAGGCGACCATGGCGCGGTCCAGGCGGCGGCGCGGCGTGAAGACGCCGGGCGTGTCCACCAGCACGATCTGGGCGTCGCCCTCGATGGCGATGCCGCGCACGGGGAAGCGCGTGGTCTGGACCTTCTGGGTGACGATCGAGACCTTGGAGCCCGTCAACCGGTTCACCAGCGTCGACTTGCCCGCATTGGGCGCGCCGATGATGGCGGCGAAGCCCGCGTGCTGGCCGTTGGTGTCGTCGTGGCCGGTGGGTTGGGTGGTCTCGGTCAAATTACGCCTTCTCGTTTCAATAGGGCGACGGCGGCGGCCTTTTCCGCCTCCTGTCGCGAACGTCCCTGGGCGCGGGCCGGTTCATAGCCGGTCACCGACGCCTCGACCGTGAAGGTCGGCGCGTGGTCCGAACCGATGCGCTGGACGACCTCATAGGTCGGCAGCGGGCGGCCCTGGCCTTGCGCCCACTCCTGCAGGGCGGACTTGGGATTGGTCACGGCCGGCGCCGGGGGCGCGGCCAGTTCTTCGGCCCAGGCGCGCTCGAACACGGCCTGGGCGGCGATCAGGCCGCCGTCGCGATAGACGGCCGCCAGAACAGCCTCGACAGCATCGGCGATGACTCCGGCCTTTCTGCGGCCACCGGTCTTGGTCTCGCCGGGCGACAGGCGCAGGGCGTCGCCGACGCCCAGCCGTTCGCCCACGCGAGCGCAGGCGCTCTTGTCCACCAGGGCGTGCAGCCGAGCCGACAGCTGGCCCTCATCCGCCGCCGGGAAGTCGCGCACCAGCCGGTCCGCGACCAGAAGGCCCAGCACCCGGTCGCCCAGGAACTCCAGCCGTTCGTTGTCCGGCGGAACCTGCGGCCCCGCCCCCTCGCCCACGCTGGAATGCGTCAGGGCGTGCTCCAGCAGGGAGGCGTCGGCGAAGTCGTGTCCCAGTCGGCGGCGCAGGGCCGCCACGGCCTCGGCGCGCACGTTCGTGCGTCCGTTCGCCATCAGTCGAGGATCTTGAAGAACCGGCTGAAGCGCACGTTGGCGAACCAGCTGACCGGGTTGAACAGCGAGGCGCCCGGCGTCCAGGAGAACATGATGATCTCGGCCTTGCCGACCAGGTTCTCGGCCGGGACCATGCCCACGCCCGCCGACATCTCGACGCGGCTGTCGACCGAGTTGTCGCGGTTGTCGCCCATCATGAAGTAGTGGCCGGCCGGGACCTCATAGACCGGGGTATTGTCCAGGTCGCCGCCCGGGCCGAAGTCCTGGGTCATGAAGGTGCGGCCGCCCGGCAGGGTCTCGCGCACCTGGGTCACGGCGCGCGGTCCGAACATGTCCGCCATTTCCGAACGGCTGACGACCACGTCCTGGACCGGACGGTCGTTGATGTAGAGCTTGTTGGCGCGCATCTGCACCTTGTCGCCCGGCAGACCGATCACGCGCTTGATGTAGTCGGTCTTGTCGTCGCGCGGCAGCTTGAACACCACGATGTCGCCGCGCGCCGGGTCCTTGCCGAAGACGCGGCCCTCGAACAGCGGCGGGCTGAACGGGATCGAGTGCTTGGAGTAGCCGTACGACCACTTCGACACGACGATGTAGTCACCCTCGTACAGGTTCGGCTCCATCGAGGCCGACGGAATCGTGAAGGGCTGGAACAGCAGGACCCGCAGGACGAGGGCGATCAGGAGGGCGAAGACGACGGTCTTGATGATCTCGACCGTTTCGTTGCTCGCGGACTTCTCTTTTTTCACTCGTTTGGCTTTCCTGTAGCGCCGCGGCGCATGGATCGGCTTGTCGCTGTCGAGCGCCTCGGGGTCGTCCCCAATGTCGAAGGGGGCGTCGCCGTCATCGCTCCAGATCGGCTGGCTGGTCGCCGGATCAAGGGCGGGATTGCCCGCGCCGCCGTTCACCCTGGGGTCGTCGCTCATCGTCTGCTCGAATCCCCCACCGAACGCGGGGTTTGAAGGTCGAGGCGTAGTCGCTGATCCCGCCTCGGGCAAGACTTTGCATGATGAAGGAACCGCAACCTAGCGGGGCCGTCAGGCCTCCGACAGAGCCTTGGGCAAGGCCTCGATCACCACGAAGGCCAGGGCATAGGGGTGTTCGTCGCTGAGGCTCAGGTGGATGCGCGGCTCGTGGCCGGGCGGGGTCAGTCGGGCCAGATGCTCGGCGGCATGGCCGGTCAGGGACAGGGTCGGCTGGCCCGAGGGCAGGTTCACCACCCCCATGTCCCGCCAATAGACGTCGGATCGCATGCCGGTGCCCAGGGCCTTGGCGCAGGCCTCCTTGGCGGCGAACCGCTTGGCGTAACTCCAGGCCGGGTCCGGCTTGCGGTCCGAACGCGTGCGCTCGATGTCGGTGAAGCAGCGCCGCTTGAAACGCTCCCCGAACCGATCGAGCGAGGTCTGGATGCGGCGGATGTCCGACAGGTCGGCGCCGACCCCGACGATCACGACGTCGCGCCTTGCGTCGCCTCGTCCATGGCCGCGCGCATCCGGCGGATGGCGGAGTCCAGGCCGACGAAGACCGCCTCGCCGATCAGGAAGTGGCCGATGTTCAGCTCGACGATCTCGGGGATGGCCAGGACGGCGCCCGCCGTGGCGTAGTTCAGCCCATGCCCGGCGTGGACCTCCAGCCCCAGGATATCGGCCTGGGCGGCGGCGGCGGCCAGGCGCTCGAACTCGGCTTCACGCTCGGCCGGGTCGCCCAGCAGGGTGTAGCGGCCGGTGTGGAACTCCACCACCTGAGCGCCGATCGCGGCGGCGGCCTCGACCTGTTCTTCCGACGGTTCGATGAACAGGCTGACGCGGATTCCGGCGTCGGCCAGGGCCTTCACCACTGGAGCGATGCGCGCCTCGTGACCGGCCACGGCCAGGCCGCCCTCGGTCGTGACCTCCTCGCGCCGCTCCGGCACCAGGCAGGCGGCGTGCGGCCGGTGGCGCAGGGCGATGGCCAGCATCTCCTCGGTCACGGCCATCTCGAAGTTCAACGGCTTGCCCGCGCGACGGCACAGGGCCGTCAGCACGTCGATGTCGGCGTCGGTGATGTGGCGGCGGTCCTCGCGCAGGTGGGCGGTGATGCCGTCCGCTCCCGCCGCCAGCGCCGCCTCGGCCGCGCGGGCTGGATCAGGATGGACGCCGCCGCGCGCGTTCCGAACCGTGGCGACGTGGTCGATGTTGACGCCCAGACGAACCCGCTCGCGCTTCATCCCATTCTCTCTCTTCTTACTTGGATAACCGGCGGCTGCCCGGATCCTCGACCGGAAGCGCCGCCAGTTCCGGCGGCAGGGCGTCGGCCGGATAGGCCGGAACCTCCATAGAGGCCAGGGCGATCAGGGGCACGCCCACGTCCGCCTTGCCGCCCGAACGGTCGACGATGCAGGCGGCGGCGACGACATGGCCGCCCGCCTTCTGGATGGCGGCGATGCACTCGCGTGAAGACAGGCCCGTGGTGACGATATCCTCGACCATGACGACCTTCTCGCCCGGCTCGACCGAGAAGCCCCGGCGCAGCTTGAACTCGCCGCCCTCGCGCTCGACGTACATCGAGCGGACCTTCAGGTGCTTGGCCGTCTCATAGCCGGGGATGATGCCGCCGACGGCGGGCGAGATGGCCGCGTCGACCGGCCCGACCGTGGCGATGATCTTCTCCGCCAGCGCCTTGCACAGGCGCTCGCAGCGGGCCCCGTCCATGAAGACCAGGTTCTTCTGCAGGAAGACCGGGCTGTGCAGGCCGGACGACAGGACGAAATGGCCTTCGCGCAGGGCGCCGGCGTCGCGGAATTCGTTGAGGACGTCTTCAGTGTTCATGAAGGCCGTCCTTAGACCCTGTGACGGCCGCCCTCAACCCGCGCCCTATTTGATGTCGTGGCCCGGCTTCAGTCCGCCTTCCAGCAGCTTGGCCCAGACCGCCTCGGCGTCGTCGGCGAAGGCGAACAGGTCCATGTCCGACGCCTTGACCATGCCGTGCTCGATCAGGGAGTCGAAGTTGATGACCGAGCGCCAGTAGGCCTCGTCGAACAGGACGATGGGGATCGGCGGCGCCTTGTCCGTCTGGCGCAGGGTCAGGATCTCGAACAGTTCGTCCAGGGTGCCGAAGCCGCCGGGAAAGACCACCAGGGCGTTGGCCCGCATCGCCAGGTGCATCTTGCGCATGGCGAAGTAGTGGAACTGGAAGGTCAGTTCCGGCGTCGACCACGGGTTGGGAAACTGCTCGTGCGGCAAGGTGACGTTGAAGCCGATCGACGGCGCGCCGGCCTCGAAGGCGCCCTGGTTGGCGGCCTGCATGATGCCCGGCCCGCCGCCCGTGGCGATGACGTTGTCGCGCACCTCCCCCGGCTCGCCGCGGAAGGCGCCGCCGCGTTCGGAGGCGATGCGGCCGAACTGGCGAGCTTGCTCGTACCAATAGGCGTGGCGGCCGTCGCCGTCGGCGCCCACGCGGGCGCTGCCGAAGACGACGATGGTCGAGCGCACGCCCCAGGCCTTCAGCTCCTCCTCCGCCTTGGCGTACTCCATCAGGAAGCGCACGCCACGCATCGACTCGCCCAGCAGGAAGTCCTGGTCCAGGGCGGCCAGGCGATAGGAGGGCGACGCCACCTGGGCTTCGTTGGCGAGCTTCTGTTGTTCAGGAGACATGGCGGCCTTGTCGTAGAGCGAGGGAGCGGCGGCGATCAGCCGCGCGCGCGGTCGACGGTGTCGACGGATGGATTGGCCCGAAGGGCCGCGATGATCATGGTCGCATGGCGGGCGTCTTCAACCTCGACGTCGATGTCGACGTCGAAGAAATCCTGCTGCCGATGCGCCATGCTAAGGTTCAGGATGTTGCCGCCCGCTTCGCCGATGATGGTGGCGACCTGGCCCAGGACGCCGGGAGCGTTCTTGATCGTGGCCTGCAGCTTGACCGAGCCGACGGCGCTGCGCTCGGCCTGGGGCGTCCATTGCAGGTCCTGCCAGACGGAGTCGTCGTCGGCGAACTCGGCCAGGGACTGGCAGTCGATGGTGTGGACGGTCAGCCCCTTGTCGGGCTCCATGATGCCGACGATGCGGTCGCCCGGCACCGGCGAGCAGCAGGTCCCGAAATGGATGCTGACGCCGGGGGTCAGGCCGCTGCCGCGCACGAACAGGCGCGGCGGCTCGGCGCCGATGCGCTTGCGCTCCGGCCCGGCCTTCAGTTGGCCCTTGAGCGCCGGGAACAGGGTCTCGGCCACGCGGGTGGCCGTCAGCCGGCTGCGCCCGATGGCGTCGAACATGTCCTCTTCCGTGGGCATGGCGAAGGTCTTGAGCGCCTCGGTCAGCTTGACGTCGGCCAGGGACTTGCCCGCCCGCTCCAGCGTCTGCTCCAGCGTCGCCTTGCCCAGGCGCACGAACTCCTCGCGCTCGGAGGTGCGGATGAAGCGGCGAATGGCCGAACGCGCCCGGCCGGTCACGGTCAGGCTACGCCAGTCGGTGGGCGCCTCGCGCTTGGTCCCACGGATGATCTCGACCACGTCGCCGTTCTGAAGCGCCGTGCGCATGGGCTTCAGCTCGCCGTTGATCTTGACGCCGACGGCCGTGTCGCCGACCTCGGTGTGGACCGCGTAGGCGAAGTCCAGCGGCATCCCCCGCGCGGCAGGGTGATCAGCGCGCCCTTGGGCGTGAAGACGAACACCTGGTCGAGGAACATTTCGAGCTTGGCGTGCTCGACCCAGTCCTCGCCCCCCTCCCCGTGCTCGATCACCTGGACCAGATGGCGCAGGTTCAGCAGGGGGTCGCGGCCGCCGTCAGCCTCCATCGCCTCGCGGTCGAAGCCATAGGACTGGTTCTTGTAGGCCCAGTGCGCGGCGACGCCGTCCTCGGCCACGCGATCCATGATCTCGGTGCGAATCTGCATCTCGATGCGCAGGCCACCCGGCCCGACCACCGTGGTGTGCAGCGAGCGATAGTTGTTCGACTTGGGCGTCGAGATGAAATCCTTGAACCGCTCCGGCACCATGGGCCAGGCGCGGTGGATGACGCCCAGGGCGCGATAGCAGTCGTCCTCGGAATCGACGATGACCCGGAAGCCGTAGATGTCCGACAGGGACGAGAAGCCCACCGCCTTGCGCTGCAGCTTGCGCCAGATGGAATAGGGCGTCTTCTCGCGCCCCTTGACCCGGGCGTGGATGCCCGCCTCGGACAGGACGCGCTCGATCTCGGGCGAGACGGCCTCGATGGCGCTGCCGTTCTCGAGCTTCAGGGCCTCCAGACGGCGCTGGATGGCGACGCGCGCCGTGGCGTTCAGGTGCTCGAACGCCAGCTCCTCCAGCTCGGCGGCGATGGAGTGGATGCCGATCGACCGGCCCAGCGGCGCATAGACTTCCAGCGTCTCGCGACTGATGCGCTCGCGCTTCTCCGGCTTCACGAAGTGAAGGGTGCGCATATTGTGCAGGCGGTCGGCCAGCTTGACCAGCAGCACCCGCACGTCACGCGAGATGGCGAGGATGAATTTACGCAGGTTCTCGGCCTGGCGCGTATGCTCGGCCTGAAGCTCCAGACGCGACAGCTTGGTCACGCCCTCGACAAGGACGGCGATCTCCTCGCCGAACATTTCCGCAATATCGTCGCGGGTGGCGGAGGTGTCCTCGACCACGTCGTGCAGCAGGGCGGTGACGATGGTCGCCGTGTCCAGGCGGTAATCCGTCAGAATGCCCGCGACCTGGATCGGGTGGGCGAAATAGGGATCGCCCGAGGCCCGCAGCTGCGAGCCGTGCATCTTCATCGCATAGACATAGGCGCGGTTCAGCAGCGCCTCGTCGGCGGTCGGGTCATAGGCCTTGACCGCCTCGATCAATTCGAACTGGCGCATGATCGGAGCGCGTTTGGTTTCAGACACAGCAAGGCCTTCAGACGACTTCGGCGCCGCCCCGGCAGGAGGCGACGCCGACTTGTCGTGTTGATTCGCGGTTTGGTCCATCGGCGTGTCCGCCAGGGGCCGCGCCGTCCGCTTGGTTACGCCAGTGACTGGCTTGGCCGTCAGTAGCGTTCCTCCTGGCCCCCGTCGCGGTCGCTCTGCAGCGCGCGGATCAGTTCGGCCTCGGCCATGTTCATGTGCTGCGGCTCGGCCAGCAGGGCGACGACTTCGGCTTCGTCCTCGGCCTCGGTGCGCTCATCGACCCGCTGCAGGGTGGTGATGATGTTCTCGCGCAGCTCGTCGGGGGTGATGGTGTCCTCGGCCAGTTCGCGCAGGGCGACGACCGGGTTCTTGTCGTTGTCGCGATCCAGGGTCAGCGGCGCGCCGTTGGCGATGTTGCGGGCGCGGTGACCGGCCAGCAGGACCAGGCCGAAACGGTTCGGCACCTTCTCGATGCAGTCTTCGACAGTGACGCGGGCCATGAAAATCCTCTGGCGGCAGGGAGAACCGCACAAAATATAGGGTGACGGCCAATTGTGCAACGCCGCGAAGGCGGCATTGGGGCGGATCGGCGCAAGTTGCTCCTCCCCTCGCCCGAGACCACGCCCCGCGTCAAGCCTTCGAGGCCAGACCTTGAGGCGTCACACCCTGGCCAGCGGACGGGCGTCGCGGCCCACCTCGGCCTGCGCCGCCAGGTCCCGCGCGCGTCGGCCGCAGACGGGATGCGTCCAGTCCGGCGCGATCTCGGCCAGGGGCCCCATGACGAACAGCCGGTCGGCGGCGCGCGGGTGGGGCAGGATCAATCCGTCCAGGTCGCCGCTCAGCCGACCATAGGCGATCAGGTCCAGATCCAGGGTTCGCGGGGCATTGCGCGCCGTCCGCACCCGACCGAACAGGTCCTCGATCCGGCCCAGGGTCCGCATCAGGGTCGGGGCGTCGTGCGCGGTGCTGACCAGCGCCACGCCGTTGAGGAAGGGCGGATCGGTCGGATCGGGCCAGGCCTGGGACGTCCACCATGACGAACGGGCCAGAATGTCCACTCCCTCGGCCCGAAAGCGCGCCAGCGCCGCCTCCAGCGCCTCGACGCAGGACGACCAGCAGCCCTTGTCATTGCAGCCCAAGGCGACGATGACTGCGGCGTCCAGATCGGGATCGCCTTCCGGAATGTCGGTCGGGACCTTCATTTTCTCGACCATACCCACGGACTCATATTCGTTCATGACCGACCACCCCGACGATCGCATCGCCTTGTTCATCGACGGCGCCAACCTCTACTCTGCGGCGCGCGCCCTGAACTGCGACCTCGACTTCAAGAAGCTATCGGCCTGGTTCGTCGGCGAGCGCCGACTGGTGCGCGCCTATTATTACACGGCCGTGGTCGAGGGCGAAGAATTCTCGCCCGTGCGGCCGCTGGTCGACTGGCTCGACTACAACGGCTTCACCGTCGTGACCAAGCCGGTCAAGCGCTTCACCGACGCCCAGGGCCACAGCCGCACCAAGGGCAACATGGACATCGAGATCGCCGTCGACATGCTGGAGCTGGCGCCGCGCCTGGACCAGGCAGTGCTGTTCTCGGGCGACGGCGACTTCCGCCGCCTGGTCCAGGCCATGCAGGCCAAGGGGGTGCGCGTCACCGTCGTCTCGACGGTCAAAAGCCAGCCGCCCCAGATCTCCGACGACCTGCGCCGCCAGGCCGACGCCTTCATCGACCTGGCCGACATCATGACCCAGGTCGGCAAGCCCAAGGCTCCGATGAACCAGGGCGTGGCGCGTACCCTGGATCGGAGCGACCGCGCGTGAGCCGCACGCTGAACCCCGAGCCGCCGCGCGACTGCCCCCTGTGTCCGCGTCTGGTCGCCTATCGCGCCGAGAACGCGCGCCAGAACCCCGACTGGTGGAACGGCCCAGCCCCCTCCTTCGGCGATCCGAACGCGCGCCTTCTGGTCGCCGGCCTGGCGCCGGGCCGCACCGGCGCCAACCGGACGGGGCGTCCCTTCACCGGCGACCACGCGGGCTGGCTGCTCTACGACACCCTGCGCAAGACCGGCTTCGCGACGGGCGGCTATGATCCGAACGGCGACGACGACCTGAGGCTGGTCGACTGCATGATCACCAACGCCGTGCGCTGCGCTCCGCCGCAGAACAAGCCGACGGCGACGGAAGAGAACACCTGCCGTCCCTTTCTGGTCGACCGCCTGGCCGCCCTGCCCCGGCTCAAGGTAATCGTCACACTGGGCGACGTGTCCCGGCGCAGCATCCTGAGGACCCTGGGCTATCCGGCCACGGCCATGCCGGCGGGTCACGGCATTGAGGGCAAGGTCGGTCCCTATACGCTGATCAACAGCTATCACTGCTCGCGGCTGAACACGAACACGGGCCGACTGACGGCCGAGATGTTCGAGGACATCTTCAAGCGCGCGAAAGCGGCGCTGGAGGAGTAGCGCCCTCTCCTCCCCATGAAATGGGGAGGGGGACCGCGTAGCGGTGGAGGGGCTCGGACGGCGGAACCAAGCAGCCCCTCCGTCTCGTCGGCTACGCCGTCGATCCATCTCCCCATTGCATGGGGAGGAGAAGGCCGCTCAGCCCCCAGCCACCTCGCCCGCGATCATGACCGGCGCGGCGGGTTGGCGGAAATAGCGGTCGATGCCCTCGGCGACCGAGCGCATCAGGCGGCGCCGCGCCCGCTCGTCGGTCAGCAACTGTTCGTCTTCCGGGTTGGTGATGAAGCCCATCTCCAGCAGGATGGCGGGCACGTCCGGCGCCAGCAGCACGGCCAGACCGGCGTCGCGGTGGCTGCGGCGCAGCAGCGGGTGGTCGGCGCCTTCCAGATGTGTCAGCAGCACCCGGGCGAACTGGGCCGAGCGGTTCTGGGTGGCGCGCTGGGTCATGTCCAGCAGGATGCGGTCAACCGACGGGTCGCGCCCCGGCAGGCGCAGGTCGCGCTGCCAATCATCGCCCTTGGTGAACTCGCGCACGGCGCGGCCCGCACCCTGCTCCGACAGGGTGTAGACGCTGGCCCCGCGCAGGGCCGGGTCCGATCCCGCGTCGGCGTGCAGGGAGATGAACAGGTCGGCCCCGGCGTCCCGGGCGATCTGCACCCGGCGGCCATGGACCACATAGACGTCGCCGTCGCGCGTCAGGCGCACGCGATAGCGGCCGGTGCGCTCCAGCGCCGTCTTCAGCTCGCGGGCGGCGGCCAGGGTGACGGCCTTTTCCTGGGCGTGCTCACCTTGGGCGCCGGGATCGCGGCCGCCGTGGCCGGCGTCGATGACGATCAGGGGCTTTTCCGCCCGCGCCGGCTCGCGGCGCGGCGGCGCGACCGGCGTGGTCGCGGCGGCGCCCGTGGCCTTCAGGTCGATGACGTAGCGATAGTAGTCCACCCCGTCGCCCGGCGGCAGCAGGAAGCGGCGCTCGATCTCGGCCCCGCGCGCCAGGTCCAGCCGCACGCGCGACGCCCCGGCCGCGGCGCTGACCTCATAGCCGCGCACCAGGCCCGAGCCGGACCCTTCCAGGCCCCGCATGGGACTGACGCCTTCCAGGGACAGGATCACCCGCCCTGCCGAGCCGTCCTCGACCACCTGCCCCCGGGTCGACCGCCCCAGGTCCAGGACCACGCGGGTGCGCTGGGCGTCGCCGCCGAAACGCAGACGCACGATCTCCCCGTCGGAGCCGAAGGCCAGGCCCCGGCCCGCCGTGAACACGACGACGCAGATGACGACGAGGGCCAGGCCCGTCATCGCCCATTCGCGCACGCCCCAACGGCCCAGATTGTTACGCCACCGACCCAACATCGAGGGAAGTCGCCCTTCAGTTTAAGCGTCATCATGAGGCGGTGGATTAAGGATTTCGTTAAGACCTCTTACGGTCGCGGTTCTTTTAATTTCCGTCGCATCTGCCTATTATGGGTTCCGCATGCGAACGATCGCGCCGCCCGTCATTTGCTCGGGGTCGGGCGCGCCTCCTCGCGGCGCTGAACTTTCACCAATTCCGAGGATCGCCCGGCCTGGCCGCCGATCCGACGAAACGGGTCCGGGACGCAGCCCTGATCGGCGCGTTCGGATCCAGGACCGACAACCTCATGGGCCGACCCGCCTGCGCTCCCTACCGGCAAGATCATGCCGCTCTCGCCATCGGCGAGGGGATGACGCGCGCCCTGGCCCCCATTTCCATTCGGCGAGCCGCCCCTATTCCCGCGACTGAGTTCGCGGCGCACGGCCTGGCGCGCCTGAGAGAGACCTTCAATGTCAAAAACCATGTTGATCGATGCGGCGCACGCGGAAGAAACGCGCGTCGCGATCGTGGACGGCCGCCAGGTTGAGGAATTCGATTTCGAATCCCGCGCGCGCCGCCAGCTTCGCGGGAACATCTACCTCGCCAAGGTCACCCGCGTAGAGCCCAGCCTGCAGGCCGCCTTCGTTGAATACGGCGGCAATCGCCACGGCTTCCTGGCCTTCAACGAAATCCACCCGGACTACTACCAGATCCCGGTCGCCGACCGCGAAGCCATCATGGCCGAAGCGCACGACGACGCCGACGATGACGACCTGGGCCGCGAATCCTCGGGCGACGACGCCGATTCCGACGGCAAGCTGGCCGACGAAGAGCGCCTGAAGCGCCGCCTGATGCGCCGCTACAAGATCCAGGACGTCATCAAGCGCCGTCAGATCCTGCTGGTGCAGGTCGTCAAGGACGAGCGCGGCGCCAAGGGCGCGGCCCTGACCACCTGGCTGTCGCTGGCCGGCCGTTACTGCGTGCTGATGCCGAACACCGGCAAGGGCGGCGGCATCTCGCGCAAGATCACCAACACCTCGGACCGTCGCCGCCTGAAGGCCGCCGCCGCCGCGCTGAAGGTGCCGCAGGGCATGGGCCTGATCATCCGCACGGCGGGCGCCAAGCGCACCCGTGCCGAGATCAAGCGCGACTATGAGTATCTGCTGCGCCTGTGGGAGACGATCCGCGAGCTGACCCTGCGCTCCAACGCGCCGGCGATGATCCACGAGGAAGAGAACCTGGTCCGTCGCGCCGTGCGCGACATGTACGACAAGGACTTCGACGGCATTCAGGTCGAGGGCGTCGAGGGCTTCAGGCAGGCCCGCGACTTCATGCGCGTGCTGATGCCGTCCCAGGCCAAGAAGATTCACCTCTATCAGGGTTCGCGCCCGCTGTTCGCCGCCAACGGCATCGAAGAGCTGCTGACCCAGATTCACCAGCCGGTCGTGCCGCTGAAGTCGGGCGGCTACCTGGTCATCAACCAGACCGAGGCGCTGGTCGCCATCGACGTGAACTCGGGCCGCGCCACCAAGGAACGCAACGTCGAGGCCACCGCCACCAAGACGAACATGGAGGCCGCCGTCGAGGCGGCCCGCCAGCTGCGCCTGCGCGACCTGGCCGGCCTGATCGTCATCGACTTCATCGACATGGACGAGGGCAAGAACAACCGCGCGGTTGAGAAGGCCCTCAAGGACGCCCTTTCCAAGGACCGGGCCCGCATCCAGATGGGCCGCATCTCGGGCTTCGGCCTGATGGAGATCAGCCGCCAGCGCCGCCGCCTGGGCGTGATCGAGGGCGCGACCGAGGTCTGCGAGCACTGCCAGGGCGCCGGGCGCATCCGCTCGGCCGAATCGGCGGCCCTGACCACCCTGCGCGCCGTCGACATCGAGGCCGGCAGGAACGGCGCGGGTTCTGTGAACCTGCGCGTGTCGACCGCCGTGGCCCTCTACATCCTGAACCACAAGCGCGCCTATCTGCAGTTCCTGCTGGAGCAGCGCGGCCTGAACGTCGTCATCCAGATCGACGACAGCCTGGCCCAGGGCGAGCACTCGATCGAGCGCACCGAGACCAACGAGGACTTCGTCGCACCGGAAAGCCACATCGACCTGGCCGACCTGGACGACGGCTTCGACGACAGCGCCTATGAGGACGAGGACGAAGACGCCGAGGACGAGGAAGACTTCGTCTCCCGCGACGAGGACGAGGACGCCGAGGACCGCGCCGAGGACGAAGAGGCCGAAAGCCACGACACCGAAGGCCGCAACGGCCGCCGTCGTCGCCGCCGTCGCGGCGGTCGCGAGGATGAAGGCGAAATCGCCGCCGCCCACGAGGAAGACGAGGACGACGGCCGCGGGGGACGCCGTCGTCGGGGCCGTCGCGGCGGTCGCCGCATGCGCGAGGAAGGCGAACGCGACGTCTATGCCTGGGTGCGTGGCCGCACCCCGTCGCTGCAGGACCCCTACGTCTGGTTCGACCCGATCAATCCGGTCGCCCCGCGCGCCGAGCGCGATGAAACCGTGTCCGAAGAGCGCGCCGAGCGCGAAGAGGTCAGCGCCGAGCGCGCCGAGGGCGAAGGCCGCGGCGGCCGCTCGCGCCGTCGTCGTGGCCGGGGCCGCGGTCGTGGCGGCGAGCGCGCCGTGAGCGAAGGCGCGGCGGTCGACGTCGTCGAGACGACCGAAGCCGACGCCGACGCCGAAGCCGCGCCTGCCGTCGAGGCCGACGTCCAGGCGGAAACCGAAGCCGAAGCGCCCGCCCCCGCTCTGGAGCCGGTGGAGGCTCCCAAGCGTCGCCGCGTGCGCCGCAAGGTGACCGCCGCCATCGCCGAGGAACTGGCCGAAGCCGCGACCGAAGAGGCCGCCGCCTCGGACGAGGTCCAGGCCGAGACGCCGGTCGAAGAGCCCGCCACGGTCGAAATCTCGCCCGAACTGGTCGAACACATCGAGCAGGCCATCGAGGAAGTGCTGGTCGAGGAAGCCGTCGTCCTGGCCGAACCGGCCCCGGCGCCGACGCCCGAAGTCGACATCGCGGCCATCATCGCCGAGGATCCGAACCAGATCGTCGCCCCGCCCGCCAAGCCCAAACGCGGCTGGTGGCGCCGTTGATCGGTCACGATTAGGCAGGAAGCTGCGGGGAAGACAGTCGCTCTGGAGTACGTCATGACCAGGACGCCCCCCGCTGCAACCCGCTCGTTCCGGCGCCTTCTGGCCGCCGGGGCCGGCGCCTTGATGGTGCTGGCCTCGGCCGCCCAGGCCCAGGCCCAGAGCCTGATCCGGGACACCGAGATCGAGGGCATCATCCATGAGTGGTCCGAGCCCGTGCTGGACGCCATGGGCCTGGACCCGGCCGAGGTCGAGATTCTGCTGGTCAACGACAACGACCTGAACGCCTTCGCCACGCGCGGGCGGATCATGGGGTTGAACACCGGTCTGATCCTGCGGACCAAGAACCCCAATCAGCTGCTGGGCGTGATCGCCCACGAAGCCGGGCACATCAAGAACCGCCACACCCTGCGCGACGGCGCCCAGAACGCCGGCATGCAGCCGATGATCATGACCATGGCCCTGGGGGCCCTGGCCGCGATCGCCGGCGCGCCGGACGCGGGCGCGGCCCTTCTGGCCTCCAGCCAGTATTTCGGCACGCTCGGCGCCCTGCGCTACATGCAGAGCCAGGAGGGCGAGGCCGACATCACCGGCGCCCGCGCCCTGGAGCGCGCCGGGGAATCCGGGCGCGGCATGGTCGAGTTCTTCGAGAACTTCCGCTCGCAGGAAATCTTCTCGGACCAGCGGCGCTATCCCTATTTCCGCAGCCACCCCCTGTCTTCTCAGCGAATCGAGGCCCTGCGCCCGCCGGTCGAGGCCGCGTCCAACTACGAAAAGCGCGACAGCGACGCGCGCATGGCCCAGCACGCCCTGGTCGTGGCCAAGATTCGCGCCTTCATGGACGCGCCCAACGCCACCTTGCGCGACTATCCGTCCAGCGACGTCAGCCTGCCCGCCCGCTACGCCCGCGCCATCGCCTGGTATCGCGACGGCCAGACACAGAAGGCGCTGGACGCGGTCGATGTCCTGCTGACCGAACAGCCCGACAATCCCTATTTCTGGGAGCTGAAGGGCCAGATCCTGTTCGAGGAGGGCCGCCCGGCCGAGGCCCTGGGCGCCCATGAAAAATCCGTCGAGCTGAAGCCCGACGCCCCCCTGCTGCGCATCAACCTGGCCCACGCCCTGATCGAGACCAACGATCCGGCCAGGCTGCCCGAGGCGGAGAACCAGCTGAAGCGCGCCATCGCCCTGGAGAAGGACAACAGCCTGGCCTGGCGCCTGCTGTCCCAGGCCTACGCCAGCCAGGGCCAGGAGGGCGAGGCCCGCCTGGCTTCGGCCGAATACTGGTTCGCCCTTGGCCGTCCGGAACAGGCCGCCCAGTTCGCCATGCGCGCCCGCGACATGCTGGACCGCAGCTCCATCGAATGGCGCCGCGCCACCGACATCGTCCTGGCCTCCGGCGCGACAGAGAAGGACATCACGGACGCCGAACGCCGCAACGAGCAGCGCAGCCGCGCCGGCGTCCTGCCGCCCGGCGCCTGATCCGGCGCGCCCCTCCCTCCCCGCCTGACGAGACTTAGATGACCGACGCCCCCGATATGCCTGTCGCCACGCCCCCCGCCTCCCCCGCAGCCAAGGCGCCGCGCTTCGGCCTGTCGGGAACCGTGCTGGGCGGGGCCGCCGTGGCCATGTCGGCCCTGGCCCTGGCGCTGTCGGCCGCGTCCTATCTGAACGGCGGCTTCGGCGGCAAGGTGCGCGCGTATCTGATCGCCAACCCCCAGGTCCTGGACGAGGTGCTGGCCGCCCGCGAGGCGATGGAGGCTCAGGCCCGCGTCGAGGCCGTCAATGCGGCGGCGGCGGCCAATCCCGCCCTGCTGGCGGCCGACCCGCGCGACCCGGCCTTCGGCCCGGCGAACGCCAAGGTGACGGTGATCGAGTTCTTCGATTTCCGCTGCCCCGGCTGCAAGGCGGTGGCCCACGACTATCGCGCCCTGATGGCCGCCCACCCCGAGGTGCGCTTCGTCTTCAAGGACTGGCCGATCCTGGACCGGGGCGAGGACGTGACGTCCCAATACGCCGCCCGCGCCGCCCTGGCCGCCCATCAACAAGGCAAGTATCTGGCCATCTATGACGCCCTGATGGCCGAACGCGCCCTGGACCGCGACGCCATCGACCGCATCCTGGCCGAGAACGGGGTCGACATGGCCAAGGCCCAGGCCGCCATCGTCGCGCCGGAGACGACGCGCCACGTCACCGACATCCACACGACGGCGGCGACCCTGGGCCTGCAGGGCACGCCGACCTTCTTCATCAACGGCAAGGCCGCCCCCGGCATCGACCCGCGCGAGATCGACGCCCTGATCGAGGCGGCGAAGAAGGGCTGAAGCGTTGCTTTCCTCCCCATTTCATGGGGAGGGGGACCGCGTAGCGGTGGAGGGGCCGCTTCGTCGATCCTAAGAACAGAAAGCGGCGAAGCGACTACGACAGCGGAACCAAGCAGCCTCTCCGTCTCGTCCGCTATCGCGTCCGATCCACCTCCCCACCCAGTGGGGAGGAGAAGCCTTAGATCAGCCCCGCCAGCGGCGAGGACGGGTCAGCGTAGAGCCGCTTCTTCATCCGCCCAGCCAGATAGGCTTCGCGCCCGGCGATGACCGCGTGCTTCATGGCGCTGGCCATCAGGATGGGGTCGCGCGCCTCGGCGATGGCGGTGTTCATCAGCACGCCGTCGCAGCCCAGTTCCATCGCCACGGCGGCGTCCGACGCCGTGCCGACGCCCGCGTCGACCAGCACCGGCACCTTGGACTGCTCGACGATCAGCCGGATGTTGATCGGGTTCTGCACCCCCAGCCCCGAGCCGATCGGCGCGCCCAGCGGCATGATGGCGACCGCGCCCGCGTCCTCCAGCTTGCGCGCATAGACGGGATCGTCGGTGCAATAGACCATGACTTCGAAGCCCTCGGCGGTCAGCAGCTTCAGCGACCGCAGGGTCTCTTCCATGTCGGGGAACAGGGTGCGCGGATCCGACAGGACCTCCAGCTTGACCAGGGTCCAGCCGCCCGCCTCGCGCGCCAGGCGCAGGGTCCGCACGGCGTCCTCGCCGGTGAAGCAGCCCGCCGTGTTCGGCAGATAGGTGTATTTCTTCGGATCGATGAAGTCCGTCAGCACCGGCTGGTTCGGATCGGTCAGGTTCACCCGGCGTACGGCCACGGTGACCATCTCGGCGCCGGAAGCCTCGGCCGCCGCCGCGTTCTGGGCGTAGTCGCGATACTTGCCGGTGCCCACGATCAGGCGCGAGTTGAAGGTGCGGCCGGCGACGGTCCAGCTGTCGGTGCGGGGAGCGGTGTCAGTCATGCCTAGGGAAGTAGCGCCGCCCGGCGCCGGGGGGAAGCGGCGTTGCGGGATTTGATGCGTCGGCTCCTCCGCTCACCCCACACCCACACCCGTCATCCTCGGCCTTGTGCC
This sequence comes from Brevundimonas naejangsanensis, assembly GCF_003627995.1. Classification (NCBI taxonomy): domain Bacteria; kingdom Pseudomonadati; phylum Pseudomonadota; class Alphaproteobacteria; order Caulobacterales; family Caulobacteraceae; genus Brevundimonas; species Brevundimonas naejangsanensis. Next base: position 2,990,219 of record NZ_CP032707.1, read on the forward strand.
GAGGATCCATAGACACAAGGCCTGATAGTCAGGGGGCGACGCCGAACCTCACGACCGGCGCGTTTCTGGATCCTCGGCACAAGGCCGAGGATGACGGCGGAAGGGCCTGCCTCAGCCCCCGCCGACGAACTGCACCAGTTCGATCTTGTCGCCCTCGGCCAGCGCCGTGTCGCCGTGCAGCGAACGCGGCACGATCTCCAGATTGCGCTCGACCGCCACCTTCTTGGGATCCAGCGACAACTCCTGAACCAGACCCAGAATGGTCGTGGCGGCGGTGTCCCGCGCCTCGCCGTTGACTTCGATACGCAAACTGTTCGCTCCAGAGGATGCAGGTGGAGAGGCAACGCCTCATTCGGAGACGTCAGATAATGGGGTTTCCGGCGCGGGACATCAAATCCACGGTCTAAGCCCGCTTTCGACCCCTAACGGCTCTTGCGAGGGTCCGCTTCCGGGCGAAGTGCCCATTGGAAAGGCCAAATGTCGTCTTTCCGGCGTCCGCACTCTACGCAGGTCTTGGGCGTTCGCAACCAAGGGGCGACGTAGCCTTTCCCCGTATCCGTGATGCCCCTTCGGCAGCGAGGGCATCGAAGCGAGTTCCCCATCACGATCCAGAAAAGCGGGCCGAGAAAAAGCAGCGGCCAGAAAAACTGTGCGAGCGCGACGCCTACAATTAGAAGGACAGCCGCACAGGCGAAGAGTGGATAATACCAGCGCATTTTAGCCTGCCCCTTCAGCTTCTGAACGCTTACCGGGATCAACGTCCGCTACCCACCCTTAAGCGAACTTCGCTTCACGACCCATAGCAGGCATTGGGAACTCTCGGTTCGCATTGACCAAAGTTAAGGCTAGGCTGGCTTGATGAAACGCTGGCTTGTCATTTTCGGTGCCCTCACATTGCTCGTGTTGGGGCTTGTTACTTGGGTCAGGTTCGGCCCGCTTGATGAGCGCACCGCCATCGTTTTTAGGGATAGTCACGGCAGCATAGTGGCGGGCGAGAAGTTCGGTGTTCGCATCGGCGATTCTTGGCAGGAAGCGAACCGGGAACTACGTCAGCACCCCGGGATTACTCCGGGCTTCCACTATGCAGGCTGGTCTGAAGTGGGTCCAAAGACCATAGACGAGGGGATTCTTGTCGGGGAAACCATGACAACTTATCGAGACACGAGTTGGCGGAATGGGGTCATCCTATTGAAGCTACGCGATGGGAAGGTAGCGGGAATCCAATGGAACTATGTAGGACCGCTCTACATCGACACCTGATAGAAATCCTAACGTCCGCTTCCCACCCTTAACGGACTTCCCCAAGGTCCGCTCGAAGGCGTTCCCCTCCCCTACGTCACCCTTTTTCCCCGCCCGCTTTGCGCCGCGCGCCACCTAGGCTACAACGCGCGCTCGATTCCGCGCGGCGGCGCGCCTGTTTTGCGAGCGAATGCCCGAAACCCTCACCCTCTATGTCCTGAACGGGCCCAACCTGAACCTTCTGGGCGTTCGGGAGCCGGACATCTACGGACACGAGACCCTGGCCGACGTGCAGGCGATGTGCGAGGCGGCGGCCGAGGGCGCGCGCGTGGTGTTCCGCCAGTCGAACCATGAAGGCCAGTTGGTCGACTGGATCCAGGAAGCCCGCACCGAGGCCAGCGCCCTGGTCATCAATCCGGCCGCCTTCACCCACACCTCGGTGGCCCTGCTGGACGCGCTGAAGACGCTGAGCATCCCCGTGGTCGAGTGCCACCTGTCGAACCCCGCCGCGCGCGAGGCGTTCCGGCATCACTCCTATGTTTCCCTGGCCGCGACCGGCGTCATCGCCGGCTTCGGCCCCCGCAGCTACGAACTGGCCGTCCGGGCCGCCCTGGACCTGGCGCGCCGCGCCGGGACCAAGGGCTGACCGCCGCGCGCCGCAAGAAAATCAAGTAGAAGAGACCCTCATGTCCGACGACAAGAACAAGAACGACGCCATCGACGCAGGCCTGATCCGCAGCCTGGCCGACATCCTGAACGACACCGACCTGACCGAGATCGAGGTCGAGCGCGGCGATCTGAAGATCAAGGTGAAGCGCGAAGTCACCGTCGCCGCCGCCCCGATCCATTACGCCGCCGCCCCGGCCCCGGTCGCCCACGCCGCGCCCGCCGCCGCTCCGGCCTCCATGCCGTCGGACCCCGCCACCATCGTCGCCCGCGCCGGCGAAGAGGTGAAGTCGCCCATGGTCGGCACCGCCTATCTGCAGCCCGCGCCGGGTTCGGATCCCTTCATCAAGGCCGGCGACAAGGTGAAGAAGGGCCAGACCCTTCTGATCGTCGAGGCCATGAAGACCATGAACCCGATCCAGGCGCCGCGCGACGGCGTGGTGGCCGAGGTCCTGGTGGGCGACGCCCAGCCGGTCGAGTTCGGCGAAGCCCTGGTCGTTCTGGAAGCCTGAGCCCCATGTTCACCAAGGTCCTGATCGCCAACCGGGGCGAGATCGCGCTGCGCATCCACCGCGCGTGCAAGGAGATGGGCATCTCCACCGTCGCCGTGCACTCCGAAGCCGACCGCGGCGCCATGTGGGTGCGTCTGGCCGACGAGAGCGTCTGCATCGGCCCCGCGCCGGCGGCCAAGTCCTATCTGAACATCCCCTCGATCATCGCGGCGGCCGAGATCACCGGCGCCCAGGCGATCCACCCGGGCTATGGCTTCCTGGCCGAGAACGCCCGCTTCGCCGAGATCATCGAAGCCCACGGCATGACCTTCATCGGCCCCAAGCCGGAGCATATCCGCGTCATGGGCGACAAGATCACCGCCAAGCAGGCCGTGAAGGACGCGGGCATTCCCGTCGTCCCCGGCTCTGACGGCGAGGTCGAAACGATCGAGCAGGCCATCGAGGCGTCCAAGGCCATCGGCTTCCCCCTGATCGTCAAGGCGGCCGCCGGCGGCGGCGGTCGCGGCATGAAGGTGGCCCTGACGGCCGACGACCTGGTCGAGGCCGTGCAGACGGCCCAGGCCGAGGCCCTGGCCGCCTTCGGCAACGGCGCCGTCTATATGGAGCGCTACCTCCAGAAGCCGCGCCACATCGAGATCCAGGTCATCGCCGACAGCCACGGCAACGTCGTCCACCTGGGCGAACGCGACTGCTCGCTGCAGCGCCGCCACCAGAAGGTGCTGGAAGAGGCCCCCTCGCCCGCCCTGTCGGCCCTGGGTCGCAAGAAGATCGGCGAGACGGTCAACAAGGCCATCGCCGCCATCGGCTACCTGGGCGCCGGCACCATCGAGTTCCTGTGGGAGGACGGCGAGTTCTTCTTCATCGAGATGAACACCCGCCTGCAGGTCGAACACCCGGTCACCGAGATGATCACGGGCGTCGACCTGGTGCGCGAACAGATCCGCATCGCCGCGGGCCTGCCGCTGTCGTTCTCGCAAGAGGACATCACCTTCGAGGGCCACGCCATCGAAGTGCGGATCAACGCCGAGAACGCCGAGACCTTCACCCCCTCGCCGGGCACGATCACCGAGTTCCACGCGCCGGGCGGCCTGGGCGTGCGTCTGGATAGCGCCATCTACGCCGGCTATTCGATCCCGCCCTACTACGACAGCCTGATCGGCAAGCTGATCGTCCACGGCCGCGACCGCGAAGAGGCGCTGGCGCGTCTCAAGCGCTCGCTGGGCGAGACGGTCATCAGCGGCGTCGACACCACCATCCCCCTGTTCCAGAAGCTGTTGCAGGAGCCCGACATCCTGTCGGGCGACTACGACATCCACTGGCTGGAGAAGTGGGCGGCGGCGCAGAAGGCCAAGGCCTAAGCGCCCTTGCCCAAGCCGCCCGACGAGCCGGGCTTCAGCGCGAGCGGCCCTTCCGACGTCTTCGGACCGGAAGCGCTGCTCGCCTGCTACGCGCGGGGCGTCTTTCCCATGGCCGAGGCGCGCGACGACCCGCGCGTCTTCCTGGTCGAGCCGGACCAGCGGGGCGTCCTGCCGCTGGATCGCTTCCACATTCCCTCGCGCCTGCGCCGCACCGTGCGGGGCGAGCCGTTCGAGGTGCGGGTGAATACGGCCTTCGCCGCCGTGCTGGACGCCTGCGCCGCGCCCGGGCCGGGACGCGAGGACACCTGGATCAACGCCCCGATTCGCCGTCTCTACATCGAACTGCACCAGCGCGGCTTCGCCCACAGCGTCGAATGCTGGCGGGACGAGGCCCTGGTCGGCGGCCTCTATGGCGTGACGCTGGGCGGGGCCTTCTTCGGCGAGAGCATGTTCAGCCGGGCGCGCGACGCGTCAAAGGTCGCCCTGGTCCATCTGGTCGCGCGGCTGAAGCGTGGCGGCTGGCGTCTGCTGGACGCGCAGTTCCTGACCGAGCACCTGGCGCAGTTCGGGGCATTGGAGACGCCGCAGGCGGCCTATCTGCGGATGCTGCCCTGGGCGCTTCAGGCGACGCCCGACGTCGTCGCCTTTAACGGGCCCATGACGGGCGAAGAGGCCGTGGCCTACGCCTTGCAGCCCACGACCCAGGCGTCATAGACCGGGTGCTGCAGCCCGTTCACGCCGGGCGATGAAGCGAACATCCAGCCCTTGAAGATTTGCCGGGCCTCGGTCGGCACGGCGACGCCGCGCGGCTGAATCCCCACCTCCAGATAGGCGATAGCGTCCTCGGTCAGTTCGTCCGAGGCGGAGATTTCGCAGGCCCGGGCCTTGAAGATCAGGGTCTTGCCGAAGCGCACGGGACGGCCGCCGACCTCGACCTCGAAGCGCATGGTTTCGGCTGTCGTCTTGTCCACGGCCTGGATCACGGCGACAGGGCGGCGCTGGCGGCGCCCCGGCGTGGCGGTCGGCTCGGGGGCGGTCTGGACCGTCTCCTCGACCGGGGCCTCCTCCGGAACCTCTTCCTGGACGGCGGCGACTTCCTGGCCGGGCGCGACCAGGACCGGCGCGGCGGTCGGCGCCAGGACGACCGGCTGGCCGTTCGGCGCGGGCGCAGCCGGAGACGTCGCCTGGCCGGGCTGCGGCGCGGGCTGGGCGCTGGTCTGAGGCGCGGGTTGAGACGGCGTGCGCGCGGCGTCGCGCAGCCGGTCGCCGACAGGGTCCTGCGACACGGGCGTCGCGTCCTGCGGCAGGTCCATCAGGGCGCTGGCCACGCCGGCGCCCGAGATCGCCAGTCCCGCGACCACCACGCCGGTCAGCAGGACACGGCGATGATTCATTCCGGGCTCCAGGCCTGATAGTCGCCGGTCGCGGCCGGACGCTGACCCAGGGCGGCCAGCGAGCCTTGCGGGAAACGGGCCATGGGGGTGCCGGTCATGTTCGGCATGTGATCCTTTTCCCACGCCTGACGCGGCAGCGGGCGCTCGGCCGGGCTCTCGTCATAGGTGTAGCGCAGCCAGCCCTGCCATTCCGGCGGAACCTTGGTGGCCTCGGCGTAGCCGTCGTAGATCACCCAGCGGCGCTTGCGGCCGTCGTAGCTGACGCTGTCGCGGGACTCGTAATAGCGGTTGCCGAACTCATCGGTGCCGACCAGCTGGCCGCGTTTGCCAACCGTGAACAGGGTGCCGATCGTGGCGCCGTTCCACCAGGTGAAGATCTTGCTCAGCACGTCGTTGAACTCACTCGAATCCACCGCCCCGGGGAGGTCCGGCGGCGCAGGCCGATCATAGAAACCGGAGGCGCGCGCGTCCAGCGCGGAGCGCGCGAATGCGGCCTCAACATCTTGGGGGTAACAGCGCTCCAGACCACAACATCCATTGAATGCCCTCCTCCGGTCTCGGTAAGCTGCCCGGACGACACGCGTGGAGACGTGGAATGCGCTTCAAGGCCCGCTTTGCTTCCCTCGCCGCGACGCTCGAACTCGAGCCGCGCGAGATCGAGCGCGGCGACGCCCTGGCCTGGGTCGCGGCGCCCGCCGACTGGTCCGACGTGCGCGTCGAGGCCTGGCTGGACTGGGCCGACGCCCAGCCAGTGCTCGCGCGCGATCACGAAGCGGCGCTGGACGGCGCCCTGGGCGGCTGGGCCGCGCGCCTGGCGGCCAAGGGACGCGAGACCGGGGCTCTGGCCTCGACGGCCGAGGCCGGGCGATTCGAGGCCGAACTCGCCGCCTCCATGCTGCTGGGCCTGGCCGCTCCCGCCGCCGCGACGCCAGACGCCTTCCTGCCCCTGATCGACCTGTCCGAGCCCGGCGCCGCTCAGGGCCTGTCCGCCCAGGCCGCCGCCTGGCGGGGCCGCCGCCTGGCCGCGCGCGCCGGGGAGGCCCTGGCCAGGGCGCTGCGCGAGGTGGCCGCCGCCGTGGACCGCTGCGAGGGCCCGCGCGAGGCCTGCGCCGATCCCGCCGCCAATCCCGCCCTGGCCCGCGCGGCCCTGGCGGCGCGGCGCTGCGGCGCCAGTGACGCCGACATCCTGCGCGCCATCCAGGGCGAGGCCGCCGACCTGGCCGTCGAGGCCGCCGAACGCCCGACCGCCCTGCCCGTCCTGGCCGCGCGCGACGCCGTCGCCTCGGGCGATCCCCTGACCGCCGCCGCCGCCAAGGCCGCGCAGGAGGGGCCGGTCGTCCTCGTCTTCTCGCCCGCCGACGCCGAAGCCCTGGCCGCAGCGGCGACGGGCCCCCGCGCCATCCTGAACCTGCCCGCGCTTGCGGACCTCGCGGGCGCGGACTTCGACGCCGCCCTGGAGGCCCTGGTCGCCCTGTGGACCACGGCCCTGGACATCGCCCTGGACCTGACCGGCAAGGCTGAAACCGCCCGCCCCACCGCCCTGGGCCTGGGCGGCCTGGCCGACTGGGCCATCAGCGGCGGCGCCGAGCCGGCCGAACGGGCCGCCGACCTGGGCCGCCGCATCGCCGACGTGGCGTCGCGGACCTCGTGCGACCTGGCCGCGCGGCTGGGCCCCTGCCCCGACTGGACGGCGGTGAAGGACGAGATCATCGCGAGCGCCGAGGCCCAGGGCCGCGACGCCGCCGACCTGCAGCGCCACGGACGGCGCCACGCGGTGATCAGCCTCTTCATCGACGAAGCGGAGACCGACCTGAGGCTCGGCCTCTCGCCCTTCGCCGCGACCGACCGGTTCCAGACCGCCGACGGCGAAATCGAACATCGGCTGCGCCCGTCGCTGGCCGCCGCCATCGCGCGCGCGGGCGGCGACGTCGAGGCCGCCGAGCGCCATCTGTTCGGCCGCCGCACCCTGGTCGAGGCGCCGGGGATCGACCATGGCCGCCTGCGCGAACTGGGCTTCACCGATCTGGAGCTGGAGGGCATCGAACGCGCCCTGGGCCTGGTCGAGGACTTCGCCCCCGTCTTCGCCCCGCCGGTGCTGGATGCGGGCTTCATCGGCGACGTCCTGGGCCTGACGCTGGACGAGGGCGCGCCCCTGCTGCCGCGCCTGGGCTTCAAGGCCGAAGACATCGAGGCGGCGAGCGCCCGTGTCTTCGGCCGTCCCGACCTGTCGGACTGGGATCAGGCGCCGGCGGCCCTGACGGCCCTGCTGGCGACGCCGGGCGCCGATCTGGAGGCCGCCCTGCGGCAGGCGATCGAGCCGTTCAGCGACGCGCCGGACGCCCGGCCCCAGGCGCTGGACTGGCGCTTCGACGCCCTGCGGATCGGCCGGGCCATGGCCGACGCCGCGCGCGAGGGCCGCCGCGCCGTGGCCCTGCGCCGCGCCGACGCCCCGCCGAGCTTCCGCCTGGACCTGCCCGAGCCGGAAGCCGTCGCGCCGCGCCGGGCCGAGACGCCGCCCGTCGCCCCGCCCGCCGTCGAACGCGTGGTCGAGAAGGTGGTCGAACGCGACCGCTCGCGCCGTCGCCTGCCCGACCGCCGCAAGGGCTATATCCAGAAGGCGGCCGTCGGCGGCCACAAGGTCTATATCCACACCGGCGAATACGAAGACGGCGAACTGGGCGAGATCTTCATCGACATGCACAAGGAAGGCGCCGCCTTCCGCTCGATGATGAACAACTTCGCCATCGCCATCTCGATCGGCCTGCAGTACGGCGTGCCGCTGGACGAGTTCGTCGACGCCTTTGTCTTCACCCGGTTCGAGCCGTCGGGCCGGGTCACAGGCAACGACTCGATCCGCTCGGCGACCTCCATCCTCGACTATGTGTTCCGCGAGCTCGGCGTCTCCTATCTGGACCGGCGCGAACTGGCCAACGCGACGCCCGAGGCCGCCAATCTGGACGGGCTGGACGGCGCCCCCGCCGACGAGCCCCAGCCCGTGCCCGCCGCCCGCTTCATCTCCAAGGGCTTCGCCCGAGGCGCGGCGCCCGACAACCTGATCGTCGCCCCCTTCGGCCGCAACCGCGAGGCCGCCGCCCACCCGGCGCCCCGCCATCACACCTTGGCCGCGCCCTGCCCGGAATGCGGCGACTTCTCCCTGACCGACCGCAACGGGGTTCCCATCTGCGACGCCTGCGGGGCCGCGCCGAAGGTGCAGGGCTAATCGTCCCAAAACGGCGGCCCGGTTCTTGCGGCGAAGCGGCAAAGCCTGGAGCCATTCGCATGATCCGTCCCGCCCTCGCCCTTGTCGCCGCCGTCAGCCTGGCCCTGAGCGCCCTGCCGGCCTCGGCCCAGAACGCCTCGCAGATCTCCCAGGTGCGTCGCGGCGCCTCCTGCCCCGGCTGCAACCTGTTCCAGGGGGACTTCTCCGGCATGGAGAAGAGCGGGCTGAACCTGTCGGGCGCCCGCGTGCGTCAGGCGGACCTCAGCCTGTCGGTCATGAACCGCACCGACTTCCGCCGCGCCGACCTGCGCGACGTCGAGGCCTACGGCGCCGTCCTGTCGAGCTCGAACTTCACGGGCGCCGACCTGACCAACGCCAGCTTCGTCGGGACCTATCTGGAAGGCGCCGCCTTCGCCGGAGCCAGGCTGAACGGCGCGAACCTGTCGGGCGCCCAGCTGTCGCGCGCCACCGGCCTGACCCAGGGCCAGCTCAACCAGGCCTGCGGCGACGAGAACACGGTTCTGCCTTCCGGGCTGCGCATTCCCGCCTGTTGAGCGTCGCCTTCGTTACCGCGATTTAAGTAGGGTTTTTACGGTCTAGGGCGCATTCAAAAGGGGTGATGAAACGTTCGCTGCTGCCCTTGCGCTGCCTGGCTTTCGTCGCCGCCGCCCTGTCAGGCGCGATGGCGACGTCCCTGGCGGCCACGCCTGCCCTGGCCGGCGCCCTCGACCTGGTCTCGATTCAGGATCGGGACGTGGCGCGCATGGTGTCCCTGGGCGGCAGCTGCAACCGCTGTGAACTGTCGGGGCGCGACCTGTCGGGCGCAACCTTCAGCGGCGCGACCTTCACGAACGCCACCCTGATCGGGGCCAACCTGCGCGGGGCCGAGCTGGTCGGCTCCAACTTCTCCGGCTCGGACTTCAGCCGGGCCGACATGCGCGGCGTCCAGATGGTCGACGCCCGCTTCGCGGATGCGACCTTCGTGAGCGCCCAACTGAACGGCGCCGAGGCGACCGGCGCCGTCCTGATCCGCGCCAACCTGCAAGGCGCCAACCTCAGCGGAGCCGAGCTGCAGGGCGCCAACCTCAACACCGCCGTCCTGACGCGCGCCCGGCTGACGGATGCGGAAATGTTCGGCGCGACCCTGGCCAACGTCCAGGCCGCCGGCGCCGACTTTTCGTCCGCCGACATCAAGGCCTCCAACCTGTCGAACGGCGACTTCGACGGCGCCTCCTTCCGGAACGCCGATCTGGACGGCGCGCGCCTGACCGGCGGCAGCTTCGACCGGACCAATTTCAGCGGCGCCTCGATGCGGCGCACCGACATTCGCGGGGTCGACCTGTCGCGCGCGCGCGGCCTCAGGGCCGATCAGGTCGAGGAGGCCTGCGGCGACCCCTCGACCCGCCTGCCCGACGGCCTGACCGCTCGCGTCTGCCGCGGCGGCGTCCGCGTGATCCGCGCCCCGGCCGCCCCGCCCGCGCCCCCTGCGCCGCCCATCCCGCCGCGCCAGCGCAACCTGGTCATCGTGTCCGGGAACTGAGGGCGGGCGCCCCGCCAAAAAACTGCATCTCCCTTCCCCCTCGATGGGGGAAGGGTCGGGGATGGGGGTGAGCGCGCGACATCACCCGTCGAGGCGCGTGTGACGTGCCAGCCGTCGCTTGAGTCTTTTCCCGGCGCCGCCGTGCCTACACCCCCCACCCAACCCTCCCCCATCGAGGGGGAGGGCAATTGTGTCCCAGCTACAAAAAAGGGAGGGGTCGCCCCCTCCCTTTCTCAATTCGGCGCTCGCCTGGATCAGACCTTGATCGGCAGCTGGGTGCGGATCGACAGTTCCTTCAGCTGACGCTCCTCGACCTCGGCCGGGGCGCTCATCAGCAGGTCCTGGCCCTGCTGGTTCAGCGGGAAGGCGATGACCTCGCGGATGGCCTGCTCGCCAGCCAGCAGCATGACGATGCGGTCGATGCCCGGCGCCAGGCCGCCGTGCGGCGGCGCGCCATAGCGGAAGGCGTTCAGCATGCCGCCGAACTGCTCCTCGACCACCGAGGCGTCGTAGCCGGCGATCTCGAAGGCCTTCAGCATGATCTCGGCCTTGTGGTTCCGGATCGCGCCCGAGCACAGCTCATAGCCGTTGCAGACGATGTCGTACTGATAGGCGCGGATGGTCAGCGGGTCCTGCGTCTCCAGCGCCTCCATGCCGCCCTGCGGCATCGAGAACGGGTTGTGGCTGAAGTCGACCTTCTTCTCTTCTTCCGACCATTCGAACATGGGGAAGTCGACGATCCAGCAGAACTTGAACTGGTCCTCGTCGACCAGCTTCAGCTCCGTGCCGACGCGGGTGCGAGCCAGACCGGCGAACTTGGCGAAGACCGACGGCAGGCCAGCGGTGAAGAAGGCGGCGTCGCCCTTGCCCAAGCCTAGCGAGCTCATCAGCGCCTCGGTCGGCTCCTGGCCCAGGTTCTTGGCGATCGGGCCGCCCCACGACTGCTGATCGTCCGACCAAAAGATGTAGCCCAGGCCCGGCTGGCCCTCGCCCTGCGCCCAGGAGTTCATGCGGTCGCAGAAGGCCCGCGATCCGCCCGTCGGCGCCGGGATGGCCCAGACGGCGTTCTTCTCGTCCGCGCCCAGGATCTTGGCGAACAGGCCGAAACCGCCGTCGCGGAAGTGGTCCGACACGTCCTGCATCTTGATCGGGTTGCGCAGGTCCGGCTTGTCCGAGCCGTACCACTTCATCGACTGCGCGAACGTCAGGCGCTCGAAGCCCTTGTGCTCCATCGTCTGACCGAAGTCGTTGGTGAAGACGTGCACGCCGTCGATCGGCGACACCGGCTTGCCTTCGCCGAACTCGGTGAACAGGCCGTGCATCAGCGGCTCGATCGCCTGGAAGACGTCTTCCTGGGTGACGAAGCTCATTTCCACGTCCAGCTGATAGAATTCCAGCGAACGGTCGGCGCGCAGGTCTTCGTCGCGGAAGCAGGGGGCGATCTGGAAGTAGCGGTCGAAGCCCGACACCATCAGCAGCTGCTTGAACTGCTGCGGGGCCTGCGGCAGGGCGTAGAACTTGCCCGGGTGCATGCGCGACGGCACCAGGAAGTCGCGCGCGCCTTCCGGCGACGAGGCCGTCAGGATCGGGGTCTGATACTCGAGGAAGCCCTGCTCGACCATGCGCTGGCGGATCGAATGGATCACCTTGGAGCGCAGGACGATGTTCTTGTGCAGGGTCTCACGGCGCAGGTCCAGGAAGCGGTTCTTGAGGCGAATCTCTTCCGGGTATTCCGGCTCGCCGAAGACCGGCAGCGGCAGTTCGGCGGCTTCCGACAGGACGTCGACCGACAGGACGCGCACCTCGACCTCGCCGGTCGGCAGGTTGGCGTTGACGGTCGAGCCTTCGCGCAGAACCACCTCGCCGTCGATCTTGATGACGCTTTCGGCGCGCAGGCGCTCGACCGTCTCGAAGCCCGGCGTTTCCGGGTGCAGGACCAGCTGGGTCAAGCCGTAGTGGTCGCGCAGATCGATGAACAGCAGGCCGCCGTGGTCGCGCTTGCGGTGGACCCAGCCCGACAGGCGGACATTCGAGCCCGCATCCGTCGAACGGAGGGCGCCGCAGGTGTGGGTGCGATAGGCGTGCATGATCGGATTTCGTCTGAAAACGGCTGGCGAACAGCGTGAATTAGGAGGGGCGAAAGGCCCATCATCGCCCCCGAAAGTCAAGGCTGACGGCTGAATCCTCGAACAGCGCAATCCACAGCGGCGGAACGGTTGTCCCCGTGATCCCGCCCTTTCAACAGAGACGCCCACGCTACGGCCCGGCTAGGGTCCGACCTA